>JARLGN010000357.1 GCA_031292775.1 Acidobacteriota bacterium
GCCCCATGGATGACAGAGAGGATTTGAATTTGATCCTGGGTATGACGATAGACAACGATAAAGGGGGTATGGGCGATGCTGAGTTCACGGGTCGCGGGGACACGGCCAAGGTGCCCGGCGGACGGATAGCGGCTCAACATCTCGACGGTTCGGAAGACGCGTGCCACGAGTCGTGAGGCGGCCTTCGTATTGTCCTGCCGGACGAACTCGTAAGCCGCTTCGAGGTCCTGTTCGGCCAGCGGCATCCAGCGAATCTTCAATGTTCGGGCCTCATCGCAGGCGGCGCCGCCACTTGGCGCGCACCTCCTCGTGATCCCGGCCCATCCCGGCGTCGGCTTGCGTCACGCCTTCCTTGATATGCTCAATCTGCCAGTGCTGCACATCCAGGTAAGCGTCCACAGCCTCATTGAGCAGGAAGGTGCGATCGCGAGTTTGAGCCTTGGCGAGCCTGTCGAGGGCGGCAACCTTTTCCGGCTCCAGCCGGAAGGAGACGGTCTTCTTGCTAGCGGATCCGTTTTGCATGATCGAATAATACAGCGTATTATGCCATAATTCAAGCCCCGGCAAATGTAGTGTAGAGCGCAGCGCGGCGCGGCGGAGCCACAACCAAATCTTCGTGGGCGGACGAAGAGACCCCTCATCGGCTTCGTACCTCAGCACCTTCTCCCCTGGGAGAAGGATGGTAGTTAAACTGCCCTCTCCGAGGGGAGAGGGTGGCGGCCATGCGCCGCCGGGTGAGGGGTCTCTTCTCTCCACCTCCCACTTTCAACAAGGGCAGAAGAATGTTTGCTAAGAAAAACAAGAATTTACAGTATTGCAATGCAGTTGTTCTTAAGCTTAGATGCTTGTATACTCGCAAACCTTCAAAGTGCCTCATAGGATTGCAACCATGAAAAAATATGATTCTAGATTTCTCTTAACACCTGATTTTGTTCAATACGTTCGGCGCGCGCGGCAACAACAAATCGCGCCCTGGAAATTCGCGCTCGCACTTGTTACCGCAATGGCGTTCTTTGGTGCCGCACCCCTCCGGGCCGCGGACGCATTCCAGCCGCGCGCCGTGCCCTTGGTGACCACCGATCCGTACTTCAGTATCTGGTCATTTGCGGATCACCTTACCGACGACGTCACCCGCCACTGGACCGGCACGCCGCAGTCGCTTGAAAGCATGGTTAGGATCGACGGCGTTGCCTACCGCATCATGGGGAAGACGCCGGGCGAGGAGGCTTTACCACAGGTCGGGCTGTCCGTCTTTCCCACCCGCACGGTTTATGAGTTCGAGGGTGCGGGAGTGCACGTCACCCTTACGTTCCTCACTCCGCTGTTGCCCCACGATTTGGATGTCTATTCCCGCCCTGTCACCTATCTCATATGGGAAGCTCGCGCGGTGGACGGCCGCACCCATGCGGTCTCCGTCTACTACGCCAACTCCGCGCAGTTGGTGGTAAATACGGACGATCAGACCGTTGTCTGGTCGCGCGAAAAGGCCGGTGACCTCACCGTGCTGCGCATGGGATCGGAAGCGCAAGCGGTCCTCGCCAAATTCGGAGATAACGTGCGCATCGATTGGGGCTACCTGTACGCTGCCGCGCCGATGAGCACCGTAACCGCAAGCGCCATCGCCAGTCCTTCCACCCAGTATCGGGCGTTTATCGATGGAGGGGCCCTGCCCGGCGAGGACAACGCCAGCACGCCCGTTCCCGCCGGCAGTCGCCGCGCACCGCTAATGGCTTTTGTTTTCGATATGTCCCAGGTGGGGGCGGAGCCCGTGGCCCGGCATCTCATCCTGGCTTACGATGACCAGTATTCCATCGAATATTTCCACCAACGCCTGCGCCCGTATTGGCGGCGCAATGGCGCGCAGTCGGCCGATCTCCTTACCGAGGCCGAGCACGATTTCATCTCGCTGCGGGCGGAGAGTGAGAAGTTTGATCGCGAACTCATGGCGGATCTCATTCGCGTGGGCGGAGCGAAATATGCGCAGTTGGCGGCGCTGGCTTACCGGCAAAGCCTGACTGCGCACAAGCTGGTGGCGGCGCCCGATGGCCAGACGCCTTACTATTTCCCCAAGGAAAACTTCAGTTGCGGCTGCATCTCCACCGTGGACGTCATCTATCCGGCGGCGCCAATACTGTTGCTATCAAATCCACGCCTTGTGGAAGCATCGCTCGCGCCGGTGATGGACTACGTCAAGACCGGCAAGTGGCCGTACTCCTACGCGCCGCACGACCTTGGTTTTTATCCCATCGCCAATGGACGCGACCCGCAGAAGACCGAATCGATGCCGGTGGAGGAATCCGGCAACATACTAATCCTGTTCGCGGCCATCGCCAAAGCTGAGGGCAGTCCAGCGTTCGCCGAAAAGTACGCGCCGATTCTGAAGCAATGGGCCGATTACCTCGTGGAAAAAGGGCTGGACCCCGAAAACCAACTCTGCACCGATGACTTTGCCGGACACCTGGCGCACAACACCAATCTCTCCATCAAAGCCATTCTCGGCTTGGGTTCCTACGCGCAGATCCTGGAAATGCAGGGGAAGAAGGATGCGGCCAACGTCTACCGAACCAAGGCACAGGAATTTGCCAAACGTTGGGTGGAAATGGCGAACGACGGCGATCACTACCGGTTGGCCTTTGACAAGCCCGGCACTTGGAGCCAGAAGTACAACCTGGTGTGGGACAAAATTCTGGGCCTGAATCTTTTCCCCCCGGAAGTCGCCCGCAAGGAAATCACGTTTTACGGGAATCACCTCAACCGCAACGGCTTGCCCCTCGACAGCCGCAAGACCTATACAAAACTCGATTGGGAACTTTGGACCGCCACCCTTGCGGAGTCACCGGCGGACTGGGAAAAGTTGATTTCGCCGATCTACGATTGGGTCAGCCAATCACCCACACGCGTTCCCCTCACCGACTGGTACTGGACCCGTGACGGTACGCAAGTGGCGTTCCAAGCGCGCTCGGTGGTGGGCGGGATCTTTATCAAAATGCTGTCGGACCCGGCGATTTGGAAGTCGTGGGCCGAGCGAGCTCGAAACTGAGAGAGGATGGAACCGCTCACCTGACCAAGTGAAAATTGTAGGGGCGCACGGTCATGCGCCCCTACGCCTCACCTCGCGACACCGATACCGCCCCTGCCGCAACCTAAAGAAGACTTCACCACAGAGACACAGAGTTCGCTGAGAGCAGACGGAGAAAAGGCTGCGGGTCGCCAAATGACGTAGTGCGATTTCTGCCCACACAATCATCAGTCCTTTTCTCAGTGGTCTCTGTGTCTCCGTGGTGAGTCTTTTCGCCGCCGCACTCGAATGCGGTCTCGCCTCACGCTTGACAGATTGTCCAAAGTCACCTTAATATTGGATTTCGATATCGAAACAGGGCATCGACAACCAACATGGATGATAAAAGCCTCTATTCGGGGCTGATTCGTCTGCATATCCTCCACCATGCGGCCGAAGAGCCTCTTTACGGTGTCTGGATCGCGGAGGAATTGGCGCGCCACGGTTACAAGCTGAGCGCCGGAACCCTTTATCCAATTCTGCACGGACTCCAGCACAAGGGCTACCTGCGTTCCCATTTGGAGCGCAACGGAAAATCCGCGCGGCGCATGTACAGGATTACTCCGTTGGGCCGCAAGGCGCTGCATATGGCTCGCCGGCGCGTGCAGGAATTGTTCGGGGAAATGTTTGGGATGGAGCATCATCGCTGAAGGCAGCGTGACGGGTGTGACTTCGCTTCTGGAGACTCCTGATGGAAATATCTCTGCGTGCCCTCATTACGCTGATACATGGAATGCTGTTTGGCGCCTTCTTCGTGATGGCAACATACGGACTTGTGGTGGAACTTTATCGTTCAGTCTATGCAGAGCAGCCCTTAAAACTAACTCCCCAGGGGGATTCCCGGGAACGTCTTTATCTCATCTGCATGGTAGGGCTGGGCTGGGCCGCAGTCCTTACGGGAGCTTACGTTAGTTATCCATGGTATCGCGCCGTCCCGCCCGCCGGCGTTACCGACCTGGCCCTTTACCCCCGGTTTCTTTTGAAATCGAGCGCAGTGACAGCCGGATGGCATGACTTGGGCATGGAGTGGAAGGAGCATGTGGCCTGGATCGCTCCCATTGCCGTGACCATGGTGGCCTATGTCTTGACCCGATACCGGCTGTCGATCCGGGAGCATCCACAAGTCCGCACCGCCATCCTGGTCTTCGCTGTGGTGGCTTTGGGAGCGGCGGGCGTCGCGGGATTTTTTGGGGCCATGCTTAACAAGTACGCGCCCGTGAACGGCGGCCCGACAATCCACTTGAGGGGAAAAGGACAGTGAATCCTTCGCAGCCACAGAGTGGGGAACGGATCACAATTCAGCCGGCAGAATTTCTACCCAACGGACCCGCTGCGGCAGCCATCCTGGCGGCGGGGATTGGCAGCGCGCTTCTGGGCATCCTTGCCGTGGCCGCAGATGCCTCCAAACCCGTGGCCAAGTTGTTGACGTTTTACCTGCCCACTGGACCGCTCTCCGGCGTAACTTCCGTGGCGATTCTCCTGTGGCTGGTGACGTGGTTCATCCTCGCGAGGCGCTGGCGGACCAGGACCGTTGCCATCGGCAAGATCAATGCCACAGCCATTCTACTTTTGGCCTTGGGAATATTACTGACCTTTCCACCATTTGCGGATTTGTTGCAGGGCAAATAAGCCGATGAAGGAGCATGAATGAACGTTGTTCGAAGTTGCACAAAAATAACGCTCATCCTACTGTTTGCGCTGGCCGACACGAATCTATGGGCAGGCCCTCCGTTTCAGACCGACGACCCGGAGCCCATTGAATTCCGGCATTACGAGGTCTACCTGTTCGGCGCCACGGACGGGACCCCGGTGGAGACTGATCCGGTCGCGCCGGCGTTCGAAGCCAATTGGGGCGCTGCTCCCAATCTTCATTTGCATATCATCCTGCCTTTTGGAGCCATTCTTCCCTCCAATAATCCCAAGTATTTTCCTGCGGGAGTTGGTCCGAACGCCTATGGTTTTGAGGACATCGAATTGGGGGCGAAGTATCGATTTATAAAGGAGACCAAGCACCGCCCTGAATTTGGCACCTTTACCATGCTCGAAATCCCCACTGGCAGCTATAGCAAAGGGTTGGGCGTCGGAAAAGTCTGGTACAAACTGCCAGTCTGGGCACAAAAGAGCTGGGGACACTGGACCAGCTACGGGGGCGCCGGATACCAGGTTGTCAGACAGGATCAGTATCGCAACTTTGCCTATGGAGGATGCCTGTTGCAAAGGGACATCGGGAAGAAGCTTACACTGGGGGCGGAAGTTTACTCGCATGGGGCGGAAGGGCTGGCAACAGCACAGACAAGGTCTGCCACCATGATCGACGTTGGCGGTTATTACTACATCCGGAACCCCGGCTGGCAAATCCTGTTTGCCTACGGCCACACCGCCTTTGGGCAAACCGAGAACTACGCTTATCTTGGGCTGTACCACACCTGGGGATCAAAACCGGGAAAAGGCCTCAATGGGTTCCTTGCTCACACACTTTCTTCACTTTAAGTCGTATTCCTCACACCCAACACAACCAGATTAATTGCGCTCGATACAGAAACGGGAGAAGATACATGTCGCAACGAAAGCGTTGCGAGAAATCAAATCCCCTGGGGGCCATGAATGCCGATTGTTCGAAACGTCATTAATACTGTGCTCGCGTGCCTATTCTTCCTATCCGTTGCCAGTTTCGCTGAAGATCACACTGTTTTCTATGCAAAGCAGATTAGCGCGCAGAGGTACACCGCAGTCGAGGGTGGTGGCTATTTTCCGGTGCTGACTGAACTCGACAACAAAGACCTGGTGGCCGTGGTGCGAGGTGGAGACCGCCACATGGGCGTGAAGGGCCGCCTCGACTGGGTTCGGTCCACGGACGGCGGAAAGACCTGGACGTTAAAAACCCTGGCGGAAGGCCCGATGGACCACCGCAATCCCGCGATGGGCCAGCTCAAAGATGGTTCCGTCCTTGTGGCGTATGAAATCGACCGGAGTTATGGTCCCAACGGTGAAAGTCTGAAAGATCGTTTAACCGATGGCATCTATACCCTGCGTTCGAACGATCACGGCAACACCTGGAAGGGCCCCTTCAAATCGCCGCTCCCGATGGAAACCTGTCCTTCACCTTTCGGGAAAATCGTGCAACTGCCCGACGGCACCGCATTAATGAATGTCTATTCTCTGAAAATCACGCCCGGCGCTTCTCCGGTCAGTATCACCCAGGTTTACCGCTCCAAGGACGGCGGCTCGACGTGGGGCGACCCATCGGTGATCGCGGAAAACTACAATGAGACTGACCTGCTGGTTCTGCCGGATGGAAGAATCCTGGCCATGCTCCGTTCCAATGTGGGGCAGCATCTGGATGTTTCGTTTTCCGCCGACAAGGGCCGCACGTGGAGCCCACCCCACCAGGTTACCCACAATATGGAGCATCCTGCAAACGTGATCCTGCTGAAAGATGGCCGCTTGCTCCTCTGCTACGGCGAGCGCAATCGCCCCTTTGGCGTGCGAGCCATGCTCAGCCGGGACTTGGGTCAAACTTGGGGCCCAGACGTCATCATCCTGGCCGCCGACGCACAGCGGCTCGACTGCGGCTATCCCAGCTCCGTCGAGGTGGCGCCGGGGAAGATCGTGACCCTCTACTACGGCGTCGATGACCTCAAGGACACAATCCCCGTCAAACCGGATCTTCGCGGAATTTACGCTCGCGCCATCGTGTGGACGGTCCCCGACTAGGTGTGGGCGGCACGTGTAGAAGGCCGATGGGCACATGTGCAACTCGCGGCCGATAACGTATTCCACGGCGGATAAATCCCCCACAGCCTGATGTCGCGCTTGCGTCCATCGCGCCCCTGACGTCTCGTTGTGGATAGCGTCCACATTTCCGCAAAAGCGTAAACTTGAGGCTTGCGATTGGGATGCGGCGGCAGAATAATCCATCACATGAAATCCCATCTGACTCGCCGCCACTTCCTGACCTACGTACCTTTACTGATTCCGTCTGTCACCCAGATCCATGCGCTTGCATCACCGCAGCTTCAGATCCCGGCATCTGCTCCCGCTCAGAAGGGCAAATGGTGGGAGCAGGAACCGCTGCGCATTCTTGACCTGGTCACGGCCTTCGGCCAGATCAACGGGCAGCCTGCAGCCGCACTGGCCCAGCAAAAGGCCGCACTGGGTTACAATGCAGAACACCTCCACGTGATGCAGTTTACCGGGGCCGGCATCGATGACCAGGGGTTCTTCTTTCAAACCAAATTGGCGGGAAAGCAAAACCCGGATTATCTCGGCGAGTACCTTCCGGAAGCGCACAAGCACGGCCTGCGCGTCTTCATTTATTTCAACGTGCACTCGTACGCGATGCCTTTTGGTGAAGCCCACCCCAACTGGCGCCAAGTCCGCGAAGACGGCACTCCGCTAACAGGGGTCTACGAAACCGCCACCAGCTTTTGCATCAACAGTCCTTACCGCGAATGGGCTTTTCAGATTGACCGTGACCTGTGCGCCTACCCCATTGACGGGATTCTTTACGACGGGCCGATTTTCTTTCCTCAGACGTGTTACTGCCACTATTGCCAGGAAAAATTCCGCCGGCGTTATGGCGCGGAATTGCCCTCCAAAAAAGAACGGAAGGGAAAGCGCTTCGAGCAACTCTTGGAATTTCAATCCGCGAGCCTCGCGGATTTCCTCCGCGACACCCAGATGGTGATTAAAGCCATCAATCCCAACGTCGCGCTCTACATGAACGGCAGCGTGCTGGGCGGTAACTACGCCACCGGGCGCCTGCCGCGGGTGATTAATCCAGAAGAAGACCTGATCATTAACGAAGGTGGATTCCTTTACGGCGACCTGACGCGTATGCCCCTGTGGCGGCCGGGAGTAATGGCGCGCCTTCAGGAATCCCAATCGGGCGGAAAACCCAGCGTGGTCGCCTGTGCGGCGGCACTGAAGAGTTGGAATGTGTCGCTACTTCCCGACCCCGAACTGCGCCTGCTTTACGCGGACTCCATCGCCAATGGCGCCGGTGTTTACTTCGGCATGTTTCTTTCGGAATGGGACCAGCCCGAAATGCAGACGCTCGCGGCTATGAATCGGTTTTTCGCCAAACACTCCAATTATTACGAGAACACGCGGTCAGAGGCGCGGATCGCTGTTGTATGGTCCGATACGACAGCGAATTTCTACGCTGGCTCGGCAGCGCAACTCATCGACGTCGCCCGTGTTCCCGCGCGCAGCAACGTGGGCAACCTTGAGCAGGAATTCTGGGGCCTGACCGAAGCGTTGGTGCGCGCCCATGCCCCATTCGACGTGATTGACGATTACACGCTCGAACACGCCGCGCTCGACCGCTACCACGCGATCTTCCTCCCCAACGTTGCCTGCATGAGTGACGCTATCGCGGCGCGCCTGCGCGATTACGTGCAACGGGGTGGCAACATGTTCACGACTTTCGAAACATCACGCTACGACGCCGCAGGAGAACTCCGGACGGATTTCGCCATGGCCGAATTGATGGGGGTCAGCTCCACAGCAAAAGTTGCGGGCCCACGGCGCTGGGATTACATGGGAAAGCAATCTCCCAGCCCCCTGCTGGACCGTATCCCACGACAGTGGATCCCTTCTCCCACCTACTATCTCCAGGTGAAAGCCGCTGGCGCCCAAGTGGCGTTGAGTTTCACCAAGCCTTTGGCCGGCTCCTACGAATTGCCGCCCCAGCTTTCGAGCGACCCCGCCCTCACGGTCCACAAAACTGGCGAGGGCACGGTGGTTTACTGCGCCGGGGACCTCGGCAACATGATCCACGACTGGCACACGCCCGAGCCGCTTATTCTGGTGGAGAATGCAGTGCGCACGCTGGCGCCTGTGGGGATCGAGCTCGAAAACGTCCCCTCCGCCGTGGAGCTAATCCACCGTTCTCAAAATAATGGCGGGCGGCACCTGTTCCATTTTGTGAATTTCAATGGCGAGATGACGCGCCCTATCCGCCGAATCACGCCCATCCGTGACGCGCGCGTTACCCTCCCGAAAGAGATCACCGCGAGGAAAATCCACACGCTGATGCACCCTCAATCCCTGACGCCGCAAAGAGACAGCCGGGGGCGCGCGCGGTTCGTAGTTCCCATGATCGAAGAGTATGAAGTTGTCGTTGTTGAGTAGGGGTCCAAGAAGCCCAATCAACTTCGGCAGAATGTGGTACGCGCCGGCGGCTGGTAAGCCACATCAAGATGGGGTGTATCCAGCCGCTGGTGATTCTGGAATTTGGAAGTCAAACAGCTTTCCAGGATGCCGCTCACCAGAAGCGTCCGCTGGATCGGGTACGGCGCCACGCGCGTTTGGAACATCTGGTCGATCCCATGCACCAGGCATGCCGAATAGGTCACATTCGGAATGGGTGTTAAGAGGAACTGTGTTGACTGGATTGCTGGCACGCCTTTGAGCCGCGCGGCAATATTGAAATCCTGCAAAGCGCCGTCAAGCATCAACAGGGTGGCCTTCAGCCCGTCGCGGTACTCAATGAAGTAAGCAGCGGGATTGGCAACGAGCTTCGGCAATTGGCCTGAAGATACCAGGTCCTCGGGCCGGCTCTCTGCCGCATCCATACCCAGGGGCGTGTCGCTGCGCGAAAGAGCGGAGATCAGTAAATCCTTCGACCAGCGGCCTTCGTCGCCTGCCTTCCACACGGCGTCGCCCTCAATCATTTGCACGGCTTTAACACCCGTCTCGCCGTGCGCGCGCCGTTCCACCATGCATTGCAGGCCTTCCAGCGCATGAAAATCCATCGGATCGGATCCGCCCTCGCCCACCATTAAAGCGTCCTCGATCTCACACCCGAGGGGTAATTCAAGTTCGGGCAAACGAAAAGTGACGGGCAGGGACGATCCGCCAAGCATGGGAAAGTCCAGGCGGCGCGACGTTTCCACCATGCTCTTCGCTTTGGCAAAGCTATAGGAAAGGTGCTTGTCGTTGTAAATCGGCACAGACCGGCCGCTGCACTTGAATACCTCGGCGCACTGCTGGAAAAACTCGTACCGGGGATACAGTATCTGGCCCTTTTCGTTGCGCGGATAATCGCCGTGCTCGGCAACGATCAGGACGGCATCCACCGCCAACTCCTTGCCGCCGCAGCACAGCGCTTCGGCAATGGTAGGATAAACCTGGAAGCCGAATTCGCGGGCACGCTCACCGCTTAGGTCGCCCTCCGGTTTCTGGTCCACGTAAAGTGAAACCACCTTGATGGCCGGTTTCTGCCAAGCGCCAGCATAGGGATAGCCGACGAGAAATCGATCGCCAATATGCTGGGCATGTGAAAGGTACTTGTAAATGGTCGCGATGATGGCAAGTCGCTTGATTGGTACTTCCGCGCCGGGCAGCAAAAGCCCCGCGGCCGCAGCCCCGGTCTGAAGGAATTCCCGTCGTGTCAGCATTGGTTAATCCCTCATAAAGGTCGATTCGGGTGTCGGCTGATAGGTGATCGCCAGGTGCGGCGTTTCAAAACGCGCTTGCTGGCGATACAGGCTCTCAATGCCGGCGGCCACCAACCCCGTAGTAAGCAGCGTGCGCTCGACAGGGTAGGTTGGCTTGCCCGTCAGGAACATCCTTTCCATGTTGTTCACCAGCGGATTGAAGAAGTCGGCCAGCGTGGTGCGCCCGTCTGGCATCGGCAGATACATTTGCGTGGAGAAGGGTTCACGCCGGCCCTCAATTTCCGCGGCGAAGTTGAAGTCCTTCACCAGCGGCGCGTAGACGTTTGAACTGGAGCGATGATGCTCCACATCCGCGCCGAAGTTGAAATCCTTCGCCAGTCCATTCAACAAAATCATGGTGCAGAGCAGGCCGTCATTATGCTCATATTGGTAGGCGATCGGGTCTGCCAACAAGCGGCGCAGATCGTCATCCGTCGGAAGTATGTCGTTGAAGCCGGGCCGCACCGGGGCAAGCGTGTGGCTGCGGCATAAAGCTGCCTCCATCAGGCGGCGCGACCATCGACCCTCTCGCAACGCGTCCCAGAACTTTTCACCCCGATAGGCCTGGAGCCACTTCACTCCCGTTTCCCCGCCCTGCCTCCGCTCGACCATGCATTGAATCGTCTCGAGACCGTGGAAATCATAGCTATCGACGCCGCCGTAGCCAACGCACAGTGCTTCGCGGATGCGCGACCCCAACGGCATTTCCACCGAGGGAATCCGCCACGTCACCGGCAGGCTTGAGCCGGCCATGTAGGCGAACCCCATTTCGCGCGAGGTATCGACCATCCGCTTTGCCCAATCCCAATTCCAAGACAAATGCTTGTCATTGAACATTGGGACGGAGCGTTGACTATCATTGAACACCTTGATGATCTGCTGGAAGAATTCCCAGCGGGGGTATTGAGTCTGGCCCTTCTCGTTGCGAGGATACTTGCCGTGCTCACCGACCACGACCACGCCATCCACCGCCAGGTTGCTGCCTCCAAGGGTCAGGGCTTCCGCAATGGTGGGATAAATCCGCATGGATGGAAACTGCTCGCTGCGGCTGCGGCTCAGGTCACCTTCCCCCACCTGTTCGACGTGGAGGGAAACCATGTCCATCGGCGGCCGATAGTGCGTGCCCTTCCATCCGTAACCGTACAAGAAGCGGTCAACAATGTGCTGGGCGTGCGAGTACTTGAAATAGGTGGTGACGATGGCGGCAAGCTTGGGGCGATATGTTGTGCTCATAATCGGATGACTTCCAAACCTTTGCCGAAGGGCAACGTAATCGACTCCACGCCCGGCCGCAAGCGGACATGCGCAACATGGCTCGTGAGCGAGTGGGAGATGATGTTATCCGCAACAATCAGTTCCGCGCTGTCAGGCTCCAGATTGCGATGGCGCTCCGCCTGGGGCAGACCAAGGGCATCCTGCCGGAGCTTGCGCTCCCACAATCTCGCGATTTCAATCCGCTCGCGTTCGCCCAGCATGGCTCTGTGAAATGTACCACGAGACGGGCATTCGCATGCTGCCCGGAATTCCCGTCACTGGTTTGGAAGTGCATTGCCAAGCAGCCGGTGGATTCCGGTTGACCCGCCGCGTCTATTTCGGCGACTATAAACGACCCGAGGCTTCATCGTTCGACGCCCCCCGCCCGGCCTGATTTTCCTCCCCTGATTGGCTGATTCCGGACAGGCGGACCAAGCGGTATTAAGGCTATAGTGGTCGTATGCTGAACGCGGGGGTGAAATAGCATGCTGAAGGAAGATATGAATCCGCAATCCGACGAGGTGAGTATGAGCATGGGAAGAGAATCCCAAGGTGCACCCAGTATTCCGAATGAAATGCGCGCCGTGGTATTGGATGGAATCGGCTTCTCCCATTTGGGAGTGCGTAAAGTGCCGACGCCGCGTCCGGGCCCGCAGCAGATGCTGGCGCGGGTGGACGCCGCCGGGATATGCACCTCGCTGATCAAGCTGATCGAGCAGGGCCCGAACCATCCACTTATTTACGATATGGACATCACGCGGTTTCCGCTGATTCTTGGCGATGAGGGCTCCGTCACCCTGGTCGAGGTTGGCGCCGGCCTTCGCGAGCGCTACAGTCACGGGCAGCGGTACGTCATCCAGCCCGCCGTGGATTCCGCGCCCATCAACCATCGCGAACGCTATCGTGACGGCGGGCGGGGAATCAACAAGGTGGCGGTGGGTTACACCTTGGGCGGACACCTGGCGGAATACGTTCTGATTACGGAAGAGATTCTTGCCGCCGGCTGCTTGCTTCCGCTTCCCGACGCCACCCTGCCCTATGCCCATGCGGCGTTGAGCGAGCCTTTCTCGTGCGTCATCTCGGCGCAGGATCATCACGTTCACTTGACGCAAGGCGACCCACTCGGTCCGCGCGGAATGGTGAAAGGCTTGAAGCAAGGTGGCGTAACCGTGGTTTTGGGGGCGGGCGCCATGGGACGCATGCACGTTGCCCTGGCCATGAGCTATCGGCCGCGGGCGATTGTGGCTGCGGACCTGGTGGATTCGCGTCTGGAAGTGGTGCGGTCACTGTTTGGTCCCCGCGCGGCGCAACTTGGCATCGCCCTTCGCCCCCTGAACCCCGCAAACGAGAATCTGAAGCAGGTGGTGAATGAATTGACGAATTACGCCGGCGCTGATGATGTGATTGTTGCCGTCGGCGCTCGCCAGGTCATTGCCGATAGCCAGGGCTTGCTGGGCCGCGGCGCCGTGCTGAACCTTTTCGGTGGTTTGAAAAAAGGCGAGGACACGGTGGGGATTGAGACCAGCATGGTCCACTACAAGGAAGTCAACATCACCGGCTCCAGCGGCGGGTCTCCGTGGGATGTGGCGAGAACGCTGGAGTTGATGGCCGCGCATGAAATCGATGCGGGCGATCACATTGCGCGCGTCGGCGATTTAGCGCACACCGCCGATTTTCTGCAAATGATCAAAACGCAGACCATCGACGGCAAAGCGGTGGTCTATCCGCACCGGCCGAGCGGAGAGATCCGCTCGGTAAAGTCGTGGACAGCCCAGGACGAAAAGCAGTGGTTAGTTGGAAGTGGTTAGTGGCGGGTGGCGCCGACCTTCATGTCGGCATATGCCA
>JARLGN010000358.1 GCA_031292775.1 Acidobacteriota bacterium
TATCTTCGCGCTTGAAGAGGGAGAGCTTCTGCTCGGCCTTGTCCTCGTAAACGCGGAAATTGTCCTGCGTGAGTCCTTCCACGAACTTGCCGCGATCGTCGACAACGGTGGTATGGAGCACAACCAGGCTGACATTCAGCTTGATGCGGCTGCCCGTTTGCCCCTTGCTGGAATTCTGGTCAGGGGGCGGAGGAGGAGGGATCGTCTGCACAGGAATCTGCGCGCGCGACGGGCCAGCAAAGAAAAGCAGGGCCAGCGACAAAGCAAGACCCGCAAAGAATATAGAGCGCGGGTTGCGACGGGCTTCAGTGGGCAGGCGCGTAGTAACCGGTCCTGGAGTAAACGGAAAGAGGCGGAAGGCCCTTGGGTGGGCGCAGCTTGACCTTGATTTTGCGCCACCGGGCGTCATGGGTGTGATTGCTTGGCCGGTATCCCAGAACATATTGATTTCGCAACTCCATGCCGATCTTGGACGCAATGTCCGGCAGATCATTTAGATGCTCGACGGCAAAAACGCGGCCACCAGTCAATTCCGTAATTTCACTGAGCAGCGACGGCCCGTGGAGCTCTTCAGGCGTTCGACTACGACCACCAAGCGGGTCAAAAATGCCGATGGCATAGAGCTGGGTATCCGCTTCTCTGACCAGGCGCTTGATATCGTTCTCGTTGTACCTACTATGATTATCGCCTCCATCGGAAAGGATGAGCAAGGCACGTTTGGCGTTGTGTGCACCCCTCATCTGGCTGAGGCCGAGGTAGATGGCATCCAGAAGCGCCGTCCTGCCCCCGGGGGAAGTAAGCATCATGCGGCTTTGCAGGTCCTCCACACTGTTGGTGAACGTGCTGGTGAGCTCGGCGCGCTCATTGAAGCTCACCAGAAAGAATTCATCCTGAGGGTTGGCCGTCTTGAAGAACTCCACCGCGGCATCCCGGGCTTTGTCAATTTTGTCGGACATGCTGCCGCTAAAATCAAAGATGACTCCGATGGAGATCGGGACGTCTTCGGAAGAAAAGGAGACGATTTCCTGCTCGATGTTGTCCTCGAAGACGCGGAAATTGTCGGTCTCCAGGCCAGTGACCAGGCGGTTGTAGGGGTCCGTGACGGTCACGTTGACCAGGGCCAGATCTACGTCGGTATGGATGATCTTTCCGGGGATGATCTTCACTGCGGGAGTGTCCCGGGTGACGGCACCGAGCCTTGGCGGAGCCGGCGAAGCCTCGGCGGGTACCATATCTTTGGGAGCATCCTGGGCCCAGAGAGGGGCTCCCAGGCACAGTAGCAATAGGCAAGCGAGCAAGCGCGGAATCGCAAGCGTATGCAAAACGCGGGTCTCGCAGATAGCGCGCTTCACGGCTCCCCCTCCTCCCGGCTTGCCGGGAGGGCCGCGCAGAGACTTCATGATAGCATCCGGATTCGGGAAGGCAAGCCCCCTCAGTGCAAGAGCTAACAAGGACCTGAAGGGCCAAGGAAGACTGGGTCATGTGCTAGCATCGCTTCAAGAAGGAAATGGGAAAGGGCGGAAGAATGAGTGATCCCAAGGTGATTGTGGTGATCCCCGCGCGTTACGCTTCGACACGGCTGCCGGGGAAGCCGCTGGTGCCGCTGGCGGGGAAGCCCATGGTGCAGCACGTGTATGAACGGGCGAAGCGCGCGCAAACCGTGCATCGCGTGATGGTGGCGACGGACGATCAGCGAATTGTGGATGCCGTGACAGCTTTCGGCGGCGAAGCCCGAATGACCCGCTCCGATCATCGCACCGGCACGGAACGCATCGCCGAGGTGGCCGTGCATGAGGCCGGCGACGTTTTCGTCAATGTGCAGGGAGACGAACCGCTGATCGACCCGGTGGCGATTGACACCGCCGTTGGCGCGCTACTCGAAGAGCCGCCAGCGCAAATCTCCACGGTGGCCACCCTTATCCGGCATGCAGGAGACATCATGGACCCCAACGTAGTGAAGACGGTGCTGGACTTCGACGGCAATGCGCTCTATTTTTCGCGCGCCCCGATCCCCTGGATCCGTGATACGCAGCAGAAAGTGCACGTGAATTATTGGAAGCACCTGGGGTTGTACGTTTTTCAACGCGAGGCGCTTCTGGAGTTTCCCACGCTGCCGCAGGGGGAACTGGAAAAGATCGAACAGCTCGAGCAGTTGCGTTGGCTGGAGAATGGCTGGAAGATTCGCGTGGCCGAGGTCGCGCATGATGCGGTGAGCGTGGATGTTCCCGAAGACGTGGCGCGCGTGGAAAAGCTGATGGAAAAACAAGCCTGAAATCCGACGTCGAAGAGAGATTTCATCGCACAAAAAACGTGCGATGGAAAACCGTATCTCCGCTACGGGACGGCAAAAGGCGCCGTCCCTACGGTCGAAATGACAGGTTTTTGCGTAGCTAACGGTAGCCAGGAGAGAGGGTTTCCCTGGAGGCCGGCTGATTATTGCGATTGTCGCGAAACAGAACCCGCGAGCACCCGGGTATTGTCCGTAGCGACCAGGAAAACCGTGTTGGCATCCACGATGTAGGCTTGGTAGTTGTACGTGTTGCCCAGAGGGTTGCCAGCGACGATTTGGTAGGCGTTGTTGGCGCTGCCGTCGGGAGTAATGGTCAGCGTTCCTTGGGTACCGATATCGTTGAAGGCGTTGACACTGCCACCGCCGAAGCCGCTTGCGCCGAGAATGGTGCCATCCACGACGCCGGAGATGTTCTTGGAGGCGCTGCTGGCCAGGACATATTGCCCACCGAAATTCTCCACGGTCGAAGAGCTAAGGTCCACTCCATTCCAATTGAAGATATAGTTGCCGGCCAGACCTGAGAGAGTGAAAGGCGAGCCCGTCTGCGCGAGCAACGTGCCATCCGCGACGATTCCGCTGCGGACGTCTTGAATGACTCCACTGGTCGGAGAGATTAGGTAGAAGACGTATTGGAATGTGCCGTGCGAGGAGTCCGTGAAGGTGAGCGTGCCACGCCCACTGCCCGCGTTCGTGGTATCGATCGCATAGGTGGCGTTGGAAATGTTGGTTCCCTGCGAGATGTGGTATGCCCCGCCATCGTTGTTTTCGTCGTAGGAGATCGTACCGATGCCGCCCGCAGCATCGGCGGTGAAGCGAGCGACGGCCGCGTCTGGGCCAGCGGTGGACTGTCCGCCAACCAGATAAGCAAAGCCGCCGGTGAAGCCTGAATTTTGCGTGGGAATCGTGCCGGTTTGCAAAACGGCATTGCCCGACGAACCGCCCAGGGGGTCTTCCTGAAGGAACATGATCTGAGTGGCATCCGCAATGTAGAAAACGTAGGTATGGCCGGCGAATGCGGCGGTGCCGCGGCCGAAGGTGGCTCCGTAGGTGGGATCGAGCGAAAAGGTGCCAGGGAGAGTGAGCGGGATGGCACCCGAAGGGCCGTTGGTACCATCATTGGTATCAATCACGCCGCCGGTGATAGCCCCGCTTCCATTTGCAGCTATGTTTCCGATGATGGAGGTGTTTGCGCCTGCCGAGTTCGCGCCAGAGAAATCAAATACGTAATTTCCGTTGAAGCTGTTGGCGAGAAAATCGGCGGTGGTTTGAAGGTTAAAACTGCCACCGGTGGCGGCGTTCCCATCGGTTTCCACCAGAAACCCCTGCGTTGGGGA
>JARLGN010000359.1 GCA_031292775.1 Acidobacteriota bacterium
GACCGATGCCACGATGAGCGGCAGGGTGAAGTTGCCCTTCAGGCTTTGAAATGACGTCTTGCGCCATGCCAGCAAGGGTCCGGCGCCGGTCAATAACAGGAGCAGAAGGCCCATGGGAATCGCCACTTTGTTGAAGAACGGAGCGCCCACCGTGACCGTGGTATTCTCCACGGCCTTGGAAATCACCGGGAAGAGCGTTCCCCAAAACACCGCGAACACCAGAGCCAGCAAAATCCAATTATTGAAAAGGAATCCGCTTTCGCGCGAGACCATGGAATCAAGCTTGTTTTCGCTTTTCAAATGGTCCAGGCGCAGGAAGAGCAAGGTGACGGAAAAGAACAGAATGATGGCCAGGAAAACGGCAAAGAACGGACCAATGTTGGATTGCGCGAAGGCATGCACGGAGGATACGATCCCGCTGCGCGTCAGGAAGGTGCCGAAAATGCTCAGGAAGAATGTAAGGATGACCAGCGACACGTTCCAAACTTTTAGCATTCCGCGTTTTTCCTGGATCATCACCGAATGCAAAAAGGCCGTGCCCGAGAGCCACGGCAGCAGCGATGCGTTCTCCACCGGGTCCCATCCCCAGTAGCCGCCCCATCCCAGCACGGCGTAGGCCCAGTTACCGCCCAGCAGGATTCCACAGCCCAGCAGCATCCACGGAACCATGGTCCACCGGCGGGTAATGCGAATCCAGTTGTCGCCTAATTGCCTGGTGATGAGCGCCGCCATGGCGAAAGCGAAGGGCACCACCATGCCGACATAGCCCAGGTAAAGCATGGGCGGATGAATCACCATGGAGTGGTATTGCAGAAGCGGATTCAGTCCTTTGCCATCCGCTGCGGAAAAGGCTTGCAGGTTCCCGCCGGAAACCACGTTGAGTTCGTGAAAGGGGTTCGCGACGAAATAGACTAGAAGCGAAAAGAACGTGCCCACTCCCATCAACACGGAAACCACGTACGGCATCAACTGGCGGTTCTTGCGACGGTTCTGCCAAACTACCAGGGCGCTGTAAATCGAAAGCAGCCAGGTCCAGAATAGCAGTGACCCTTCCTGCCCCGCCCACAGCGCCGCGACCTTGTAATAGGTAAGCAAATCGCGGTTGGAATGTTCGGCCACATAGGCATTGTGGAAGTCGTTCGTGAGGATCATGTACTCCAGGGCAACCACTGCCAGTGTCACCATCAGGAAGAATCCCAAGGCGGCGCGCTCGGCGCTACGGGTGATGCGTGGGCTGCGGAGTTTCCCCCCCACCGCTCCGGCAACCAGGGCGAAGGCTGCGAATGCCAGGGAGGCAATCAAACCGACACTGCCGACTTGGTTCATAAGTACTCCCCGAGGGGCTGTTCTGGTAGAAATGAAACCACTGGCTGCCTGAGGTTCTATATGCCCGGAAGCTTATTCTGCGCCGTTCAATGCGGCAACCGGGCTCTTCATGCTCGCTCCCTGTGAGCCGGGTGCAGCCTGATACTTGGAAGCGCATTTGGCCTGAATCTTCTCAGCGCGAAAATCCCCATTGGCCATATAATCGCCGTCAACAATCGCTTGCGCGCCGTCTTTGAAGGTGTCGGGTAGCGTATCGGTTCCCACGTAGGTTACGGGAATGGATTTTGCGTCCTGGGCGAGCCGGAAACTGATTTTCCCAGCGTGGTGTTCAATGGTCCCCTGCTCGACAACGCCACCCACCCGAATATGGCGACGCGCCGCTTGCGCCTGGGTGAGCTCATTCACTGTCACGTAATAGGTTTTATTCTCCTGGAATCCGGAGATGCCTTCCCAGGCTACTACGGCAAGAATAATGCCGATGCCGACAATGAACTTCCATTTTTTGCCCTGCATAAGTGTACCCTGCGCCGGAACCGGGGGCCTGAGCCTCCGCCAACTTGAATTGTTTTCCCTTGGTAACCCCAATGGAATTTTGCACCTCCTGTGGCCCATAGTCAATGAGAAAGACGGCGGGAAAATTGAGGCAGATCAATTTGAATTCGCCTTCTTCGCCCCTTTGGGTCAGAGGCCCGCAACCGGCGATTTCATGAGTCGTGGTAATCTGCTCGCAGGGCAACTACACTCTTAATGCCATTGCCGGCCGGGCCTGCAAGTTGCCGCCATGCCTTACAAAGGAGCGATCCATGCACGCCAAACTTTGGACTGACATGTTCGTGTTGGGGCTTCCAATCCTGGAAAAGATTCTTCGTCCTCTCATTGTCTATGGGTTTCTGATTGTCGCGCTGCGGCTGGCGGGAAAGCGCGAGTTGGCGCAATTGAATCCCTTTGACCTCGTCGTGTTGCTGACCCTCTCCAACACGGTGCAGAATGCCATCATCGGCGATGACAATACGGTGACGGGTGGTCTGATCGGCGCTGCCACTCTGCTGCTGGTGAATTACTTTGTAGTGCGCAACTTGTATGGGCACAATAAACTCGAAGCCTTAGTGGAAGGCAATGAAGACGTTTTGATTGAAAAAGGGAAAGTGCTGGAGAGGCGATTGAAAAAGGAATTGATCACGATGGCGGAACTTCAGGCCGCGGCGCATCGGCAGGGATTTGCCTCTCTCTCCGAGGTGGATCGCGCCATCCTCGAGCCCGGTGGAACACTCTGTTTCTTCGCCAAGCAACCTATTCCGGACGAGCTGCGGCATCGCGAAGTTATGGAGCGCCTGGAGCACCTCACCCAGGAATTGGCACAACTACGATCCAAGCCGGACGGCCCGCAATCCTAAAGCATGGAGGAGAACCCATGGCAAACCAACCCACCGTTCAGTCCGCTCTCGCTGACACCTGGTATCTCAATAACCGCGTCAACCTGTGGTTGCTTGATGCTCTGACTGACGAGCAACTGGCGGCGACAATCCTGCCGCGCGGCAAGGCAGTTACGAGTTATTTTGTGCATATTCACATGGCGAGGTTTTATTGGCTGGAGCGCCGGGCGCCGGCTTTGGCAAAGAGTATCAAGAAAATTCCAGGCGGGACGGCTCGCAGAGCAACGGTGCGGCAAGCCCTTATCGATTCCGGGAAGGCGATGGGAGAGTTATTCACCGAGGCTGAGCGCACGGGACGCATCAAAGGCGCTAAACTCGGCCCGGTGGCTTTTCTCGGATACGCACTCGCTCACGAGGCGCACCATCGCGGCCAAATCCTTTTGCATCTTAAGGTTGCCAAACTTCCCGTCGACCGGGCAATATGCTCCCACCTTTGGTACTGGAATAAGGTTTGAGAGGCAGTGGCGGGTTCCCTGTGTGCCTTGACAACCTGCCACTCGCCATGATAGCCGCTCATTTGCCCTGATGATACGACCTATAGCACTGAAATTAAAAGGTTTATCAGAAGCAGCAAAATTGTCTGTTTCTGCATCCAAGTGTATGTGCTGGTCGAGCGAAAGCGGTCAAGATGACCGGCATCGGAAGGAGGGCAGCAGCTATGAAACGCTTTTTGAAATATTCAGCGATTGCCCTTTTGGCGTTTGTGACTTTTGTGCCCGTGGCCTCCGCTCGCGGGTTTAGAGGAGGGGGCTTCTACGGTGGGGGTGGCTTTGGACCAGCTTATTATCCTGGGTTTTATGGTTGGTACAACCCCTGGTACGGACCGGGATATTACCCTGCCTCCCCGGTGGGTGAAGTCCAGATTCTTTCGAAGCACAAGGGTGATCAAATCTTTGTGGATGGCGGATTTGCGGGCCGCACGGGGGAATTGAAGAAGTTTCCTTTGCGGACCGGCACTCACACCATTGAGTTGCGCAACGCCAACGGGCAAACGTTCTATCAGGAGAGGATCAACGTAATCTCCGGCAAGAAGATAAAGATTCAATCGGACAACATCGGTTAATCCTCCCCTTTTTCGCCCGAGTGACGCCACGGCGGACAATC
>JARLGN010000360.1 GCA_031292775.1 Acidobacteriota bacterium
AAGCGCGATCAACAACATGAACGCAATGAGCAGGAAGAGTAGCGCCACGCCGCCCAGGATCAGAACCAGCAGGTGTTCGCCCGGATGGTGGAACAGCCCGGCGCGCCAGGCGAAAAGCACCGGCAAACCAATGATCAGACTTGAACCGGCACAGGAAATTACAAGGACAACGAGGCACCAATAGAAATAGCTTCGGCCGCTAGGTTCCCATCGGCCCCAACTTCCTTTCAGTTCGCAGCGATCGTAGAGGACCGATTCGAATAGCACGAAGCGATAGACCGAGGCGACATAGATCCAAAGGAATATAAGCAGGAAGAGTAGGACCACGCCGACCGCGATCCAGGGAAGCCAGGGAAGGACCTTGCTCCAATCAAGGTTGGGGAGAGCGAATAGGTTCTTCCCGCCCTTGGAGTGCGTTACCGGGAGATTGAAGTTTCCCGAAGGTCCCCCGCCCCCTCCGCCGGCGAATTCTCCGGTGAGCAGGCAAATTACGGCTAATCGCAACCAGCGGCGGAATCGAAAGGGCGCAAAGAGCTGGCGCTTTGTCTGGCTGAATGCCGGGCCGATGCAATCTACAGCGGATAATGGTTTGGACATTCTGCAACCGCCTTGGGAATCTCGTTCACATATTTCGAACGCAATCCATGGACTTGTTGCCGAAGAAGATAACGTTTCACCCAGAGGGAGTCAAGCGGCACTACGGAGATGTGCCGCCGGGAGGGCCGGCTCACATTACACGGTCCTGGTCGGAGATAGAGCCGAGGGTTGTGAGGACATGCCGGGGGGGAGGCGGTCCCGGCAGCCGGTGGCGATCCAGCCAGTAAGCCCAAACCACGAGCAGCCACAAACTCAGGCTCGCGATGGCCACGGCTTTTTCGCTGGGGGGTGGAGGACCGAAGAGGTTGACGAAGTAGATCAGCAATAAAAAGGCGATAAATGAACGGAAGGCGATGGCTCCGACGCGGTCACGGGAATGGGTGGCCCTTGTATAAACCCTCAAGCCGACCAGAAAAATAGCGCCTTCCACGAAGATCGTCCCTGAAAGTGAATTCCACAAGCCAAGGCCGATATAGGTTGAACTGCCGGGATAGAGCGGGAGGTCCGGCTGGTGGGTTAGGGCGTCGAGCAGCCAATGGCTGATCAGAACGAACCAGAGGCAGACTGCGCCGCGCGAATCGCGTTTAACGACTTTATAAATCCCCGCGAAGAGGAAAGCCCAGCCGAGATCGGCAAGGAGGCTGTGGGATAAAGGGTAAGAAAGGAAATCCAGCGGAGTGACCACCGTCGCGCCCGGCGCAATGACAACCCTCTCAACGCCCAGGAGAAGAAAAAGCGGCCAGATCAGGTCCACGAACTGCGCCGCCATCACCAATGTTCCCAGGGAGGTTCGCGGTGCAATCTTCTTGGCGGCCAGTGCGACTCCGAAGTGCCCAATAAACACAAAGACTCCTGAAGGCAGTGACAAGTGATGAGTGACGAGTGACCAGCACGAAAGGCAGTGACAAGTGACAAGTGACGAGTGACAAGCAAGCGTGGCAGCGTACCGACGAGTGAAGAGTGCAGAGTGACCACCGATGTCAAGGGGCTTGGCTTGCTCTTGCTCGTCACTAGTCACTCGTCACTTGTCACTGCCCTTCTCACTCGTCACTAAAACTGGAACTCGCGCTTGAGCTTCTCCGATTTTTCAGCAACCGCGCGCGCCAACTGTTCCTTATGGTCTACGAGTTTTTGCGCCATGGCGGGGTCGGCGGTGGCGATGATTTGTGCCGCGAAGATAGCGGCATTAATGGCGCCGGGCTTTCCGATGGCCGTGCATGCAACCGGCACGCCGCCGGGCATCTGTACCGTGGACAACAAGGCATCGAGTCCCGCCAGCGTGGTGGTGGCCATGGGAACGCCGATAACCGGAAGTATGGTTTCCGACGCGATCACGCCGGCCAGGTGGGATGCTCCACCTGCCCCCACGATGATCGCTTTCAAGCCCCTCTGCACCGCCGTGCGGGCATACTCAGAGGTGCGCACGGGAGAGCGATGGGCGGACGTGATTTCAATTTCGAACGGGATTTTGAACTTCTTCAAGGTTGCGGCAGACTCGGCCATGACAGGCAGATCCGTGTCACTGCCCATAACGATGCCAACCAATGGCTTCTCAGGCATCTCTTCATTCCTCCATTAACAGTTGATTTGGGATAGACCCTTGATGAATCGGCGCTACTTGCGTGACGACGGGCGCTCTCCCTTTGCCGCTCGCACTCGTTTGGGCGCCGGGGGTTTCTCGACCCGTTGCAGCGCTTTCGCCCCGATGTCTTTCCGGTAATGCATTCCTTCAAACTGAAGCTTGTTAACTCCCGCATAGGCACGCTGAATGGCGGAGGGCAAATCCTCCGCAATGGCCGTCACGCCCATGACGCGGCCCCCGGCGGTAAACAGTTGATGATCCCTTACCCGCGTGGCGGCATGGAAGATCTTGACTCCCCCAAGTGCTTCGACCGATTCATACCCGGTAATCGTCTTGTCCACCTCTGGCTTGGCGGGATAACCCCGGGATGTCAGCACCACGCAAACCGCAGGATTGGGGCTCCAATGAACATCCACCGACGCCAGTTGGCCCTCACGCGACGCCTTCAACAGGTCAGCCAGATCGGAACGCAAGCGCATCAGGATCGGCTGGGCTTCCGGGTCACCCAGGCGGACGTTGTACTCAAGCAGCATCGGTCCGGAGGCCGTCATCATGAGCCCGCAATACAAAAAGCCCCGATACGGAGACCCTTCCATTTCCATGCCCGCGAGCGTGGGTGCGACAATGGAGCGAAGAATCTCGTCGTGCAGGGGTTCGCTGAGAATGGAGTCGTCACTATACGCCCCCATGCCGCCGGTGTTGGGGCCCTGGTCCCCATCCAATAATGCCTTGTGATCCTGGGTGGGGACAAGAGGAAGAATTCCGCGACCGTCGGTAAGGACGATGAATGACGTTTCCTCGCCCTTCAGGCATTCCTCGATAACGACGCGGTCGCCGGCGCTTCCCAGGGTTTTGCGCCGCATGAAATCCTCAACGGCCTGCTCCGCCTCCTCGTGGGTATGGGCAACCACCACGCCTTTTCCTGCTGCCAACCCATCGGCCTTGACAACCACCGGCAGGGGGAAGCGTGCCAACGCATGGAGGGCGTCTTCAATATTTCCAGCCACCTCAAAACGCGCCGTGGGAATGCCGTGCCGCCGCATGAATTCCTTGGAGAAGATCTTGCTTCCCTCCAGGCGCGATGCGGCCTTGCTGGGGCCGATTATTGCTAGCCCTTCCTTCTCAAACTCATCGACGACCCCGGCAACCAGAGGAGCTTCCGGCCCCACAATGGTAAGGTCAGCGCGCAACTGTTTGGCCAATTCCACGATGGCTTTGGTTTGAGCGAGGTCGATCGCAATGCATTCCGCTTCCTGCGCGATGCCGGCATTCCCGGGGGCACAATACAGCTCCTCCATCTGCTGGCTTTCATGCAGCTTCCACGCCAGAGCGTGTTCACGACCACCGGAACCGAGGACAAGTATTTTCATAGACTGGCGTACACTATTCGCAATGACCGCAGTTTGTCAATCCGTTAGATGTGAAAACTCGATAGACGGCTGCCAAGTGGTTAATTTCACGGGATGAAGGGTTGCGGGCGAATTGGGATAGCAATGCCATTTGGTGCTTGCTTGTCACACCATTTCGGCCTATATATTCCCTTTTCCCGCTGCCTCGCTTCTCTGTTATCGGCTCTGCGCATTGTGTCAAACGACCTGTTCGTTTGATGAAATGAAACGAAGGGAGACTCCGATGGCAACTCCACAGCACATTCTGGTATTAATCCTGAGAGGATTCCGATTGACCTCGAACCCGAATGCCCAACTCTTCTGGGCATGGATTGCGCTTTGTCTGGCTCTGGCTCTGCACGTCCTCGACGAAGCCAAGACGGGATTCCTTTCGGTCTATAACCCCACCGTGATTGCCCTGCGTGCAAAACAACCCTGGCTTCCCTTCCCCGTATTCACATTTGGCGTATGGCTGGCGGGGCTGGTGGCGGCAGTTGTCCTGCTCTTATGCCTCTCCGTTTTTGTGTGGCGCGGCGCCCGCTGGATGCGGCCCCTCGGCTTCGTCTTCGCCGTCATCATGCTTGCGAATGGCCTGGGTCATGTCGTGGGAACAATCTTTGGTCGCACGGTGGCGTCCATTCGTTTTCCGCGGCCCATGCCCGGCTTTTATTCGTCGCCGTTTGTGCTGGCGGCTTC
>JARLGN010000361.1 GCA_031292775.1 Acidobacteriota bacterium
GTCTATGCAGCATTTTGCCAAGCCCTGCCAGAAGAGACTCTATTATACGATGCCCGGCGGGATCTGTCTGCTGCCTTATTGTAACGCTGGCAAGTCGATTTCGTTAAAGATGCGGTCCCACGCCGCCCCGTGATCGGGCAAACCTATCCGGTTGAAATTCCAGGGGCTAGCGTTGTGAGGTATATTACTGATCGTGTTATGTTTGCCGGTACACACTGGCTAGCGCCCCGCAATTTTGTGCTAAAGTGTCCCATATTTGGCTGATCCAATTGACTTTCCGCAGTTTCTGCGCTATAGTTAGACGTTCTGTGACCGCCAATTACCACCTCCGAGGAGCCTCATGCATCTAATGCAATTTCAAATAGGCGACAAGGTTGTCTACCCCAACCAGGGTGTCGGTATCGTCGAGCAGATTTCTACCCGTAATCTTACCGGACAGCCGGAAATGTTTTATTTACTAAAGCTTGGCTCGACGAGTATGCGGGTTATGGTTCCCCTGAGCAGTGTAGCCAACGTGGGCCTGCGCCGAGTGACCAAGAATAGTGAAATTAGCAGCATCCTCGATTACTTACAGAAGGGCCGATGTAAGTCAGCCGGCGACTGGAAAGGGAGATTCAAGGAAAACTCCGAAAAAATGCGGAGCGGTTCCCTGATGCAAGTGGCCGAGGTCCTGAAAACCCTTATCATCTTGAACCAAGCCAAGCCGCTCTCCTTCCGCGAAAAGAAGATGTTGGATCGCTCGTGGCAATTGCTGGTCGACGAGGTTGCCGTGGCGCGCGGGCAGGCAAAAGAAGTGGTGGAGGGGCTTCTGGTGAAATCGCTGTCAAAGGTCAATTTGAAAGCACCCCTTCCCAGCTAGGCTGTTAAGTCCGGCCCGGCAAACGGTTCATCCGCCTCCAGTTCTTCCCGTTGATGAGCTTCCAGGAATCCGCAGGGGGACTTTGTCCCCCCTCAGGTTTCCCGGCGGCCAACCCGTCAGCATCTCAAAATAGGGGGAAGCCGGGGGTGGCAGGAGCCCGGGGTTGGGTAAAAACAGTTCCGAGAAACCCCCACGATTTCCAGAAGTTTTCCACAAGATTTTGTCGATACCACCTAACAAACCACTATATGTAGTGTTTTCCCCCTTGACAAAGATTTGGGTGAGAGTTAGATTTCGAACCCAGCCGTTGCGGTGCCGGGTTCCGCCCTGAGGGGGGCATAACCGGCAGCGGGGCACGCGAAAAAATAGCTTGATCTGATGTGACCAGGCCGCGCCAGCGACTAATCTTATAAGGCGGGAACCCACCTTTTTTTGGAGGAGTAACTATGTCAGAGCGGGATGCTGTGTCGACTGAAATCAAGTCCTGGGCCCCCGGTGCGGAAACATCAAGCAAGCGTGGTATCGCCATTAAGCGGCTTTTCACCAAGGCAGGCGGGCATCCCTTTGATGAAATCGAATGGGAAATGCGGACTGCCTCCATCCAGAATGAAAAGGGCAAAGTCATTTTTGAGCAACGCAACGTGGAAGTGCCCAAAGACTGGTCGCAGACCGCCACCAACATTGTGGCTTCGAAGTATTTTCACGGCAAGCTGGGGTCGCCGGAGCGCGAAACAAGCGTGCGGCAACTGATTAGCCGCGTGGCCGACACCGTTGCCCAGTGGGGCGTGGAGGGCGGGTACTTCCGCAGCGAGGAAGACGCCAAAACCTTTCACGACGAATTGACCCACATTCTGGTTCGCCAAAAGGCGGTATTCAATTCCCCGGTTTGGTTCAATTGCGGCCTATGGCACAAGTACCATCGTAGTACCACGGGCAGCGGGTATTACTTTGATCCCGCCACCGGCGGCATCAAGAAGGAGACCGAGGCCTACCGGCACCCACAGTGCTCGGCCTGCTTTATCAATTCCGTCCAGGATAACCTCGAAAGCATCCTGAATCTGGCCAAAGTTGAGGGGATGCTCTTCAAGTGGGGGTCGGGAACGGGTACGAACCTCTCGACACTCCGGTCTTCCGTGGAAGCGCTATCGGGTGGCGGGGTGGCCTCCGGTCCCCTGTCATTCATGAAAGGCTATGATGCCTTTGCCGGCGTCATCAAATCCGGCGGCAAGACGCGTCGCGCCGCCAAAATGGTGATTCTGAATGTCGAGCACCCTGACATTGTCGAGTTCATCGAGTGCAAGGCCAAGGAAGAGCGCAAAGCCTGGACGCTGGTGGATGCGGGCTACGATTCCGCCATCGACGGTGAGGCGTATAGCTCCATTTTCTTCCAGAACGCCAACAACAGCGTGCGCGTCAACGACGATTTCATGAAGGCGGTGGTGGAGGATAAGGACTGGGCGACGCGTCACATCAGCACGGGCGAAGTGGCCAAGGTTTACCATGCCCGCGACCTGATGAAGACCATTGCCGAGGCCGCCTGGCAATGCGGCGATCCCGGCATGCAGTTTGACACGACCATCAACAAGTGGCACACCTCCAAGGCCACCGCGCCCATCAATGCCTCCAACCCTTGCAGCGAGTATATGTTCCTGGACGACTCAGCCTGCAACCTGTCGTCACTGAATCTGATGAAGTTCCTCACCTCCGACGGCAAATTTGAAGTGGAGCCCTTCAAACATGCTGTGGACGTGATGATTACCGCGCAGGAAAT
Source organism: Acidobacteriota bacterium (assembly GCA_031292775.1). Taxonomy (GTDB): domain Bacteria; phylum Acidobacteriota; class Terriglobia; order UBA7540; family UBA7540; genus Bog-366. The sequence continues at coordinate 2,631 of JARLGN010000361.1, forward strand.
CCTGGTGGACAATGCCAGTTACCCGACGGACCGGATTGCCAAGAATTCGCACGATTTCCGTCCCCTGGGACTCGGCTATGCCAACCTGGGCGCGCTGCTGATGGCCAATGGCCTGCCTTATGATTCTGACGGCGGACGCGATTACGCGGCGGCTATTACCGCGATCATGTGTGGCGAGTCCTATCTCCAGTCGTCCCGCATCGCGGCGGAGCTGGCGCCCTGCGAGGGATTTCCCGTCAATCGTGACTCATTCTTGAATGTAATTTCCATGCACCGTCAGTCGCTTCAGCACATCAACTCGCACAACGTACCGCAGAATATGTGGGAGGGAGCCAAGAAAGCCTGGGATGAGTGCCTGGCCAGCGGCATGAAGTATGGCTATCGCAACGCCCAGGTCACCGTGCTGGCGCCTACCGGAACCATCGGCTTCATGATGGATTGCGACACCACGGGCGTGGAGCCTGACCTGGCGCTGGTGAAGTACAAGAAGTTGGTGGGTGGCGGGCTGATCAAGATCGTCAACAACATGGTGCCCACTGCGCTCCTGAAGCTCGGCTATACCGGCCAGGAAGCCTCTGAAATTGTCAACTACATCGACCAGCACGGCACCATCGAAGGCGCCCCGCACGTGAAGGCGGAACACCTGGCGGTTTTTGATTGCTCACTGAAACCCGCCAACGGCAAGCGGGCGATTCACTACATGGGCCACGTGCGTATGATGGCCGCGGTGCAGCCATTCCTTTCCGGCGCCATATCCAAGACCGTGAATATGCCGGAAGAAGCCACGGCGGATGAGATCGCCAGCGTCTATACTGAAAGCTGGCGGCTGGGACTGAAGTCTGTTGCCATCTACCGCGATGGTTCCAAGCGCTCGCAACCGTTAAACACCTCCGACGCGAAACCAAAGAAGGAGGTGGAAGCCAAGGCCCCCAAGGTTGAGGCTCCCAAGGAAACTAAAGTGGATCCCGCTCAACATGCCTATCGCCACAAACTGCCCGACGAGCGCCGCGCGATTACCCATAAGTTCGCGGTGGGGCAGCATGAGGGTTACCTGACCGTGGGGCTCTACGAAAGCGGCCTGCCCGGCGAAATCTTTATCACCATGGCCAAGGAGGGCTCCACGGTTTCGGGCCTGATGGATTCCTTCGCCACGGCCGTCTCTCTGGCCTTGCAGTACGGCGTGCCGCTCAAGGTGCTGTGCGATAAGTTCAGCCATACACGCTTTGAGCCCAGCGGATGGAGCCCCAACCCGGAAATCCGCTACGCCAAATCCGTGATGGATTACATCTTCCGCTGGCTGGCGCTGAAGTTCCTTCCCCGCGACGCGCAACCCCGGGAGGATGCCAGCCTTCAGTCGCTGAATGGCAAGGAAGCCGAAAAAGCCACCGAGTTGGCGGCACAGTTTGGTCGCGCCAGCAGCGAGGACCCCTCGCAGGGTGGATTCGCCTCCTCCATGAGCCAGGGAGGCCTGGTAGGCGTCAACCAGAGCGACGACGCGCCCAGTTGCGCCGATTGCGGCGCCATCATGGTCCGCAATGGCGCATGCTATAAGTGCCTGAATTGCGGCAGCACCAGTGGGTGTTCGTAAGGCAGAAAGTAGACAGTAAGCAGAAGGCAGTAGGCAGTGAACCGCGTGGATCCCCGGAGGGGATAGTAGCTGGGGTTCCAGAATGCCGGGGCGAATGTGGCAAACGCCGCCCGTCGGCGCGGGTTCATGCGACTCGTTCAGGGTCGGAACTGTATTGCTTGGTCTTCCGGTGGCGTTGCCGTCGGCATGTGGATTTCGTCCCTGGGTGCCAGGCGTGGTCGGAACCGAAAGGCTTGACGGTGGCATTGGAATTACGAATCCCCGCAGGGGATTTATATAGTAGCCGGGGGCAACGCCCCCGGAAAGCGGCCCCCAAAATTGACCTGACCCTGAAAGGGTCACATCCGCGAAGGTGCTGGTCATGGCCCAAACACTGGTAAGCCTGAAGGTGCATGTAATCTTCTCGACGAAGGACCGGCGCCCCATGATCACTCCTGAGGTTGAGGCTGAACTTCACGCGTACATGGGCGGAACGGCGAAAAACCTGGAGTCGCCTTGTCTTGCCATCGGAGGAACTAATAATCACGTCCACTTGCTGATCTCGCAATCCAAGACCATGGCCCTAAGCCGCCTGATGGAAGAGGTCAAGAAGAGTTCCTCGAAGTGGATTAAGACAAAGGACCCCAAGCTGCATACCTTCGGCTGGCAAGACGGATATGGAGCCTTCTCAATTGGTGAGTCGCAAATGGAAGCCTTGCAGCATTACATTGAGGGACAGAAGGAAAGGCACACGAAGCTATCTTTCGAACAAGAACTCGTGGCGCTACTGAAGAAATATCATGTTCAATACGACGAGCGCTACATATGGTCTTGAGATTTTATGCGACCCTTTCAGGGTCGGAGTGTGAGAGCCCTTTGTTCCGGGGGCGCTGCCCCCGGCTACTATATGCTGCCCCTGCGGGGCGGTGGACTGTAGATTTGCGCGAGGATGGTGCCTTGCGCCAAATTCGGGAAGACCCGGTGTATTGCATGGAATAACGCGGCGATGAAGCGTGATATTCTTGGCATCGGGTTTGCTTGTGATTCAAGGTGGGTTAGGGAAAAAGGGGCAGGTAAATCTTTGGCGGGTCGAAGTCCTTATAATACTGGCGTGATCGCGAAATACATACGATCTATCGGTCAGAGTTGTGCGAAAATATTCCACGGCACTGTGAGCTTCTTACTCGAACGGCCCGACGATCAGGCGCGGTTTGGCAAATGCCGATAGATCGAGATGCTTCGGAGGTGAGTTTGAGCCCAGTAAAAACACCCGAGCGGATCGTGCTGGACGTCCATGACGCGCTGCACGCCATCTGCTCAACGGGCAAGGGCCGCTGCTGGTACTGCGATCACCGGTTGCCGCGCGTTCAAGAAGCCGTCCGCCGCGGTTGGGACGTGCAGCGCGTGGAGGGCGAACGTGTCGCCAGCATCATCCTGGTTTGCCCGCGTTGCCAGGTTAAGATCGAAGATGCCAACACCTTGGAGCGGTCGCTCGCGGCGCTCATATAAACCCACCTGCTGCGCCTTCCCCCTACACGATTCGACGACGCCAGCGTAGAGAATTTCCATCTCCATTAATCCCTCTGTATTGCAATAACGTGAATTCTTGTTTTTGGGCGGGAATTTCGGCCTCGGACCAGCGCTGCGTTCTTGCAGATTGGGGGAACTGTGTTCAAGATCACGCTGCAGCATTGAGGATGGAATGATAAAATTCTGTTGTGTTACCAAATAAGGAGGACAAATGAAGGTTATCGACCCGGTTTGCAAAATGACGATTGATTCGGAGAAGGCGGCCGCCACCAGCGAATACAAGGGCCAAACCATCTACTTCTGCGCCAAGGGATGCAAGACCAAATTCGATGCGTCGCCGGAGAAGTACGTCGGCAAATAGTGACGGTTCACCGCCGGGAGGTCATCGGGTTTACCGCCCGCCTACGTCATTGCCGAGACCCTTCCCGCGAAATCCCCGGAGTCTGACCTCATTCTACGCGGAAGTGCTATTCGACTCGCGGCAGGCCACGGCGAACAGTTGCACAAGTCCGCGTCGCCAACAGGTTCTGATTCCGCCACTGAACATCAATCCCTCTTGACAAAGGTATGTAAATAGGCTACAGTATAAGGTGAAAGCCGGTGCCGGTGCCGGTTCAGGTGCCGGTGGGGCCGGTGAAACAATGCGCCTGGCGCAAGAAGAGATTCAAAGTGATGGTTTCCGCGGGTCAAATCCCTCTTATCTGCATGACGACTTTGTGTCCGCACTCGTTAGTACTCGCGCAGACTCCCAGAGTTGGGAACGCATTGAAAACAAAGCGTCAGAAAATCAATTTTTTCTCTCCCAAAGCTGATAACATACGGAAAATAAAGTGTTTGTCCACTCATCTCATATCTTGACAAAATATATGACCATTTGTCCTTTCCAGGCGCGCGGGTGGTCGCTTGTAAAGCAGGCGTCCTGCCCCGACCCATCGGGGTTCCGCCCGCCGTCAAGCTCTGAAAAATGGACAATCTCACGCCAAGACGCCAAGGCGCAAAGACTCGCAAACAACGACCTCATAGGTTCCTTTGCGCCCTCTGCGACTTTGCGTCTTTGCGTGAAGCGCTTTTGCCCGTTCAAGAATTTCGTCCCTGTGTCTGTGGTAAAAGCCCCTTGCTCCCCCTGCTTGGACAGGGCGTGCTCCTTCAGAACAATCCCTTTCATTTTGGGGTTGAGTACCCGACCATCGCCGGCATGGTCAGCGCAGGCCTTGCCATTTCCGGTATACTGCTTCATTCGTTGCGGGACTGATGTTGCAGTGCGTTGTAGGGTGAGGATGGCCATGATCGAAGCCGTTCGCGTGGTGCGCCGCCGGCAATTCTGCGCGCTATGCGGCCAACTGATGTTTGAGTTCTACCGCTCGCCTGACGGCCACTTCGGACTGGTGGGTGATGTGGGGACCGAGGACTCGGCGCGCGGACTCGTAACCTGCTGTCCAACATGCGGGGCGCGTTACCGGCTGCTTGAACGTGTGGACGCCGCCGGGCAGCCAGTGGTGAGGATGTGACTGCCGAAACTCGAAAATTGAAATTCGAAACTCGTAACCACTATTCATCCTCGCCGTACCAGGGAAGATGGAGCGATTTTCGAATTTCAATTTTCGAATTTCGACTCTCTCTTACAAGGGCCATTTTAATGAAATCAAATCCGCTGTCATACTTCGAAGGTGCAGGACGCAAGGGCATCGGGTGTCTGATCTTGCTGTTCAGCCTGAGCTCCGGGGCGTGGGCGCAAGTGGTGCGGCCCTTGCCGCCGCAGCAGACCGTGATAGTGCTTGGCCACAAGATTGCCTATTACGAGGCGGGGAAGGGAAGTGTGGTGATCCTGATCCACGGTCTCGGTGCGGACTCGCGGCACTGGGCTGCCAACATCGATGCCCTTTCGCAGAACTTCCGGGTTATGGCGCTTGACCAGATCGGCTACGGCCAGTCTGACAAGCCCATGATGCGCTATACCGTGGAGAACTTTTCCAATTACCTTTACGGCTTCATGGAAGCGGTGAAGATCCCCAAAGCAAGCTTGGTGGGGAATTCGCTGGGTGGCTGGGTGGCGCTGGACTTTGCGATTCGGCACCCGCAAATGGTGGAGAAGTTGGTGCTGGTGGATGCTGCAGGGTTGCGCCCCACGGCGGCGTTAAAGTTCCCGGAGGGCGGCCGTAAGTCCCTTTCGCCGCTCACCACGCACTGGTTCTTTGACCTGATGGAAGCGAACAAGGAATGGGCGACCACCGATCTGGGGCCTGAATCCTTTGAGCGCCACATACAGAACGGCGACACTTACACGGTGGCCAGCAGCGTGGCGGAAATGATTACCGGGCGCGAGTTTGAAGACAAGAAACTGGGGAAGGTGCGCGTGCCCACCTTGATTGTGTGGGGACGCGATGATCTGCTGATTCCCCTGGCCATGGGCGAAGCGCTGCACAAGGGAATTGCGGGCTCGCAGATGATCGTGCTGGAAGGCACGGGGCACATTCCCATGGTGGGGAAGCCCGTGGAATTTAACCAAGCCGTGCAAAAGTTCCTTTCACCCTCATGATTGGCGATGGCCACCTTCGGAACAATCGGTGGATTCCAACCGTCTGCTGGGATTCGAAGGACGGTTGGGTGCACGTGCCGTGTAGTATAGTGCGACGGAGCCACGACCGAATTTTCGTGGGCGGACGAAGAGACCCCTCATCCGCTTCGTACCTCAGCACCTTCTCCCCTGGGAGAAGGAGGGTAGTTAAACTGCCCTCTCCGAGGGGAGTCCGATGTCAGGTCCGATCAGATCGGACCATCGGACCCCAGAAATCGGGGAGGGCGTCCCGATGCATCGGGACGGGTGAGGGGTCTCTTCTCCCTACCTCTCACTTTCAACAAGGGCACAAAAATGTTTGCTAAAAAAAGCAAGAATTCACAAGCTTGTAATGCAGGCGGAGATTTCGCGAGGTTTGCAGGCGTGTACAGTGGTAAGTTGAAAGTGTAATCCCGGAAGTAAGGCAACAGGAAAGGGCAGAGGGTTTCATGATCTTGCCGGCGGCATGTCAGGCACACGGAAAGCGCACACTCGCATTGTGCCTTGCGGTGCTTGCGTTGTCGCCCGTCATTGCCCGGGGAGTCAGCAAACCTGATTTCAAGCCTGGTTACAACTTCTACTCTCCCCAGGAGGACGTGCAATTGGGCAGGGAATCCTCCGGGCAGATCGACAAGCAATTGCCCCTGTTGCCCGACGCGGAGGTACTGAAGTACCTCAATGATCTGGGGAAGAAGCTGGTTGGATTCGCGCCGAATAACCATGCCGAATATGTCTGGCATTTCAGGATCGTCAACAGTGCGGAGATCAACGCGTTCGCTTTGCCGGGCGGATATATCTATGTGAACCGCGGGGCATTTGATGCGGCCGAGAATGAAGCGCAACTTGCCGGAGTAATCGCCCACGAATCCGGCCACGTGGTGATGCGGCACGGCACTCACATCGCCTCGCAAGCCATCCTGGCGCAGGGAGGTTTGGCGATCCTGGGCGGCATATTCGGCCAGAGCGGCAGCCTGGGCAATAAGCTGGCGCAGCTCGGCATTGGTCTGGGAGTGGATTCGCTGCTGCTGAAGAACTCCCGCACGGCGGAGATGCAAGCGGATGAGGTGGGCACTTATATTCTCTACCAGGCTGGGTACGATCCCCATGCCATGGTACAGTTCTTCCAGATTATTGCCAGGAAGTACCCGCAGCGTACTTTGCAGTTTTTTTCTGACCATCCCAATCCCGAGAATCGCATCAGGGACGTTGATACAGAGATTGCGCAGTTAGGTCCGTCCCGGGGGAGGATGACGGACAACACGGAATTCGACGGGGTCAAGCGATACCTGGCAACCATCCCTCCCCCACCCCAGCAGACAGGCACGCCCAAAGCCGACGCCAGGAAGGAACCCCCGCCTCCCCCTTCGGCGAACATGGTTCGTTATGACGGCAAGATCTTTACCCTCAACTACCCCGATAATTGGCAGTCGCAACGCAGTGAGGATAGCGTGGAGATTTTTCCTCCCGGGGGAATGGTAACGGGCGCGGAGGGGGAAACAGCGCAGGCCTATGGCGTGACCGTCAGCCTTTATCCTCCCCAGCAGGCGAATTGGGGGCTCGTCGATGCGACTCAGGAATTGATTGAGTCAATGCGGCAGTCGAATCCCCAATTGCATGTCATGCAGCAAACCGGCATGAACCTGCGGGGCAACCCTGCCGTCAGCGTCCTCCTGCAAAACGCCTCCCCACTTGAGGGACAGAGGGAAACGGATCATCTGGTGACCGTCCGCCGGGGCGACTCGGTTCTCGTCTTCATCTTTATTGCTCCTGCCGGGGTATTTGACTCCTACTCTCCGACTTTCGACAAGATTTTGCAGAGCATCAAACTGGTGCGCTAACCGGGAATTTTCACCGCGGTTTCGGTGGGGCTGAACCCCCGCCCTTCCAGATTCGTGGTGAGAAATCCGGCTTGGAGTTGCGTCCATCTATCGATCTTCCCTTAGTGGGAACAGTCCCGTTTCTGCGTAGTTTTCCCCACGAAATCCCGATGGCGCCATCCGAAGATCTGAGCCACGGATGCAAGCTCCTGAAGATAATGGTGTTAGCTGAAGCCCCGGGCGTGCCGGTTGGCAGTAATCATGCAGGTAGTGAGGCCTGATGACAGAAACTACAAACATGAAAAAGCAATCACATCTTCCCGACACTTCCAGCCAATTGGTTCGCCAGCGATGGTTGGACCTGCTCGATTTGAGCTACTCCACCCGGCGAGTGACGCATCAAGAGATTGAACCCGGCGTCAACGCCGTCGTCGTTCCAGCAGCATGTAGAAAAGACACAAACAGGGAGTTGGTCGAGGCTGAGGTCCGTGTGGCCTCGAGCCATGTTCCCGGGATGGCCAGGGGCGTGCGGTTGGCGCTTGAGCACATCGGCGATTTCGCCCTGACCCTGCCGGAAGATTACCGCGGGTGGATGGGAAGGTGGGGCAAGGACATTGCCGCCGGTGAAACTCAGGTCACCGTCTTTGTCGATCTTGCCTACCTTGAAGCCGCATTGTTAGCCCGGCTCTGGGACCATGGGGTGATAGTGGAATTCAACTCTCCGTTATCATTCTTCCGGCGCGGAGCGTTGACTCACTACGTTAACATCTACGAAGCGGTGGTCGCGATGCTCGCCGAAGGCCGTTCCCTGGCGGATACTGCGGACCATTTGGCCCCGGAAATCCTGAGCCGGCTGCAGCTCTATGCGAACGCTTACCTGCAGATCTCTTCCCTCTACACTCAAGCTTCCTGGCAAATTGACCACGACAATTTTGTGATCACAATCCCGGGTTCGCGTTTTTCACTGGCTTTGCAATACTGGGAGTTACAGGCCTCAGCGCAGAAGGTCTTGCAGGGCTGGCAGGGCCGGATTGAGCGACTCCTGCAACAGGCGCAGTCCAATACGGCAAACGATTTTCCCAAATCGTTTGCCGCTTGATCCGCGGATTTCACAGATTATACAGATGGGACGGACAGAGGAAGAGGAGCTAGGATCAAGCTGCACGCCAGCGAGGCATTGCGTGGTTGTTCTTCATGGCGCTATCTCAACGCCCATTTTGGTTTGAACATGCATGGACTGGGGATGCCGCTGCGGCTACCTGCTGTAATCCGTGAAATCCGGGCAATCTGCGGATATAATCCTCAACGGTGACAAAAGCCAACAGTAAAATGACGGCATTAGCGTGGGCCGCGGCAATCCTGCTCGCGGGCGTTGCGCCGATTTTCGCGCAGGGGCCTGGTCAGGGGCCGGGGCAAGCATTAGGCAACGGGATGGGACAAGGAACGGGCCAGAACCCCTCTGTGACTCCCATCCATATCCCACACATCGGGGGCTCCCGGCAGGAGAAACCTCAACCCGAAACCTCAACGGAGGGGCGGGTTTACGTACTGCTGTGGTTTGACACGGAGGACTACATCCTGCCGCAAAGCGACGACGCTGCCA
>JARLGN010000362.1 GCA_031292775.1 Acidobacteriota bacterium
AATGCACTTCGCGCAAATAAGTGTCCGTCACAGCCTAGGTTGGAAACGCCAGGAGCGCAAGAGGGTTTCTTGCTCCACGACTGCCCGGTCTCAGACTGGGAATTTGTGGTGCCCCGCCCCAGCCCTGTTCGTAAACGTTTCCGTTCTCCCGCCTCGACAACCTCGCAAGATGCCGGTAGAATTCAGGGTATGCGGAAATCACAACGACGCAGTTCGCTTCCAGAATTATCAGCCGGCTTGTTCCTATTGGCGGCAACCCTATGCCTCGTAAGGTCAGGACCATCCGGAATCGCGTTCGCGGCAACTCCCCAAGCACAAAGTCTCACCGGTGCCACGCTAATAAAGCAGGTCCCCTACGTCCCCACTCCCCAGGACATTGTCGATAAGATGCTGGACCTGGCCAAGGTCACATCCGACGATGTGGTTTATGATTTGGGATCGGGAGACGGGCGCATTGTAATTACCGCGGCACAGAAGTATGGCGCGCACGCTGTAGGCGTGGAGATCAATCCCGACCTCTACCGCCAATCGAGCGCGCGAATCAAGGAACTGGGTTTGGACGACCGGGCGCACATCATGTGCGAAGATTTCTTCGACGTGAGCGTGCATCGTGCCACGGTGGTCGCGCTATACCTGCTGACATCATTTAATGAGAAACTGCGGCCGAAGTTGGAAAGGGAGCTGCGCCCCGGAACTCGAATCGTTTGCCACGACTTTCACATTCCCGGGTGGGAACCCGATAAGGTCATCGATGTGACTTCCAACAACGGGCTGCCGCACAAGATTTATCTCTACGTCCACCCCTGACTTACTTGGCAACGGGGTAAAGAAATTTCCCGCTCATCACTTTGGCGGCAGGGCCGGCTAGCGTGACCTCGCCACTTTGCGGCCATGCCACCTCCAGCGTCCCCGCCTCGGTTCGGACATGGACGCGGCGGTCCGTGAGGCCATTGAGGATGCAGGACACGGTTGCGCCGCAAGAGCCCGTGCCTGACGACATGGTGTGGCCCACTCCCCGTTCCCAAAATCTCACTTCAATTTCGTCCTTGGAAATCAGGCGGACGAACTCCACATTGGTGCGGTTGGGGAAATGCTCGTTATGCTCGATCTCCTGGCCCAGGCGCAGCCAATCAACCGTATCGAAATCCGCCACAAACACGCTGCAATGGGGATTTCCCATCGAGGTGATGGTAACCGGCAAGGCGCCGCGTTGGGTCTTGAGGGGGTATCGAAGGATCGGCGATGCCGTATCCGCCGGCTGAAAAGGAATTTGCGCGGCGGAAAGGGTGGGAGCGCCCATCCGTACGCGGAACATCCACTTCCCTTCACCAGACTTTCTTTTTTCCAGTGTCTTCACGCCCGAGAGTGTTTCAATTTCCAGCGTGTCCTTTTTGGGTTTCTGTTCGGCCAGAAACGCTCCGGCGCACCGAATGCCATTTCCCGACATCTCCGCTTCACTACCGTCCGCATTGATGAAACGGATTCGTGCGTCGTGGCCCCGCTTTTCAGATTTCATAACCACGATAAGGCCGTCGGCCCCCGCGCCGGTATGGCGATCCAGGATTTTGCGCGCGAATTGCGGAAGGCCGGCAGGAAGATCGCTCGCCAGAACAACGAGCCAATCGTTCCCCAGCCCGTGGTACTTAATGAAGGGAATAAGTTTGGTCATGTGGGATTCTTGCCTGAATCTAAATACGGCACAGCGTTCTGCCCCCGGATGAAGGCTGGTGGTCAGCCGCCGTCACATTTTGCGTCGCCGGTAAATTTTGAACCCGCCCTCGCCCTGAAATTCTCCCTGATCCACGATTTCGAAATCCCTGAAGGCCTGGGGGTAAGCCAGCATGAGGCTGTCAATTGCGTCCCCATCACCGCGGATAATCCATCCCGCCCATTTTTGCGGCTCGGTCTTCATTTTGGGCCAATATTTGCGATTCTGATCCGTGAGGGTATCGCGAAAATAGATGCCTGTTTCCGGCATAACGCAGGGCCACTTGCCCACCGCCACCAAGACACGGTCCCCGTCGTAGCGCCCCCGCAGAAATTCGATGATAGCCCGCTGTCGCTGCGCGCGGCAAGGTGTATTCAGGATTCCTTCCGTTACCACCGGCAGTTCCCTGAATCCACCTGACGTCAACCCTGCAAACTGCCGCCCCAACAAAAGCAGAAAGAGAATCAGCATTATGATTCGCAGGTGCTTTCCCAGACGCGGCGAAAATACAAACGACGGGAACAGAGCCACTGCCGCAATCATTGCGATGCCGTAACGCAGATTGTAATACGTGTTGGGAAACAATGTAGGCACGTAGAGCGGGATCGCAGCGTACGCCATGGCCTGAATATAGAATGGCAGGGGAACGATGAACAGCACGGCCACCGCGCCGCGCCGCGATTCACGCAGGCTCGCACACCAGGCCACCAGGCCCAGAACCGCCAATTCCAGCGCCCAGATGCCAATCACCAGCTTAAGGTCTTCCAGGTAGTAGCGCGTGGAAAGAAGCAGGCTCCCATCGGTAGGATAGGGAAACGCGGTGGTCGCCACCTGGTGGGCATAGATATCCCTCGCCGAGCCCCGGCCATTGTAGAACTCCAAAGGATTCCCATAACGATGAGCGTTGTGAATCAGCCACAAGAGCGGTCCCGTGCCGGCAATACTGGCGAAGAACAACATTCGGCCTAAACGCTGCCTCCAGGGATACGGGTAAATCAGGAACACCAGCAGTGCGGCGAAAGGAAGAACGTTCCACCCTTCGTAACGAGTGAGGGTTCCCATGAACGCCGCCACGGCTGCGCCTGCCAGCGACCTCCAGGAGCCCGATTGGGAATAGCGAAACAGCGCGTAAGCCACCAGCACTGCCCACATGAGCGCAAAGGGCTCGGTAAGCGGCGTGCTGGCAAGATAGAGCAGACTTGGACACATCAGGACGCCGGCCAGGGTTGCAAGTCCAGCCGCGAGGTTGCGATTGATCTCTGCCCCCAACCGAAAGAGGACATAACAAGTTACGGCAAACGCCGCTGAGGAAACAATTCCACCGGCTAATCCCGTGCGCCAAAGGAAATCGTTGATCGCCAGTGGGGAGCAAAAAAGGTGGTAAAGAGGCAACCAGACGCTGCCAATCTCTTCGTAGCCGGGGGTAAGGGAATCAAAAATGCG
>JARLGN010000363.1 GCA_031292775.1 Acidobacteriota bacterium
CAGGCTGCGGCAGCCCAGGTTGACACAACTACCGCGACCCTCAACCAGGTGGTCAATCAGACCCAGATGGTGGAATTGCCCCTCGACGGCCGGAACGCGGCAGCCCTCGCCTTCCTTGTTGCCGGCACCGCTCCCGCGCCCGCCAATGGCGGTGGAGCGTTGCAGGGCATCACCAAGGAATTTCCCAGCCAGATCACCGTTTCGACCAGCGGCACGCAGGAGGATCAGGTCAACTACATGTTGGACGGCGCCACCTACAACGACTTGATGTATTCCGTCAACATGCCGTTTCCTTTCCCCGACGCCCTGGAAGAATTCAGCGTGCAGACAAGCAATTATGCCGCGCAGTATGGCAGCAACTCGGGCGGAGTCGTGAACATCATCACCAAGTCCGGAACGAATAACCTTCACGGCAATCTTCTTGAATTCGACCGCAACGCTGTGTTCAACGCCCGCAATTTCTTCTCAGCCCGGCGCGACCAACTGAAGCGCAACCAGTTCGGCGGCACGATCGGCGGCCCCGTGGTCATTCCGGGAGTTTACAACGGCAAAGATCGCACCTTTTTCTTCTTTGGATACCAAGGCACGCGAATTCGGAATGTCGGCAGCGTCTCCACCGCGTACGTCCCGACCCAGGCGGAACTTGCCAACGGCGACTTTTCCGCTTATCTCACAGCGAGCAATCCCAACAACCCGCTGGGAAAGGCAGTCCTTCTCCAAATCCCGGGGGCGGCGACGGGGACCCACTTTCCCGGAAACATCATTCCCACGACCTCGTTCAACTCGGTTGCCCTGAATATGGAAAAATACCTGCCGCAAGCAACCGGAAACGGGGTGGATTACTACACAAGCCGGACCATTCAGAACCAAAACGAGGTCGTTTACAAGGTGGACCACTCCATCAGCAGCCAGGATCACCTCACGTTTCGCGGTACCTGGAATCACCTCTACAACGATGGATATTTTGATCCTTCCAACTTGGCCAGCCTGGCGGGCTACTCAAACCTGGCAGCCCAAGACTACTTGCTGCACGAAACGCATGTATTCCGGCCCAACCTCCTCAATGAATTCCGCTTTAGCTATGGAAGGGAATATGTCTTCCGGGGACCAGAGCCCGGAGCCCCGGGCTGGCCAGCCTTGGGTGTACAGAACATTTACGACCCAGCACCCAATGCCATATACGCCTTCAGTGTCACCGGCTTTTTCAGCGCTTCGGAATATCCCCTGGCCGTCTTCTCCCGCCAGAACTTTGCCTGGGCGGATGACTTAAGCTGGGTGAAAGGCGCGCACAACATTCAATTTGGCGTTAGCGCGGAGCGTTGGCGTGTCGACTCGATCAACCAGGGGCAGGCGCAGCCTGGATTCACGTTCAGCCCCAGTAATGGCACGGGCTTGGCCCTTGCGAACTTCCTGCTAGGCGACGTTTACCAGTTTACGCAACAGCAGGGAGAGCCCACCGACCTCCGAGACACATTCATAGGGCTATATGCCCAGGATTCATTCCGGGCCACGCGGCGCTTGACGTTGAACTATGGAATCCGCTGGGAGCCTGGCATTCCCTGGAATTCCGTCCTGCCCTCGGTGAATTACTTCAAGCCCAGCAACTATTATGCCGGCGTACACTCCTCGGTTTATACCAACGCCCCGGTCGGCCTTCTCTTCTCGGGAGATTCCGGGGTTCCCGGGTACATCGGATTTAACAGCAACATGTCCGCCATCATGCCCCGCGTCGGATTCGCATACGATGTCTCTGGCAACGGTAAGACTTCCGTTCGCGGTGGAATCGGGATGTTCTACGACACCCGCATGGGCACCAGCCTGCTCAACACGGTCCTTCCCGGCAATTCCCCGTATAACCCAACTCTTACCCTGCTCACGCCCGCGGGTCCTCTCAACGACCCGTACCAAGGGGTCACCAATCCCTTTCCTACTCCAGTTGTTCCATCCAAGAACACGACTTTTGTTTCTCCTTTGACCGCTCAGACCGTGGATGGCTCACACACGAATGAGGTCATTCCGCTTGTCTACAACTGGAATCTCGCCGTGGAGCGGCAACTGACGGAGGGCTGGCTACTGCGGGTCGCCTACGTCGGAAACCACGGCTCGCATATTCGGGAACTGGCGCAGTTGAACCCAGCCGTCTACGCGACGGGCGCTACGACCTCGACAACTCAGGCCCGGCGGGTCTTCCAAGGTTTCGGTTCAATTACCCAGATGACCATGGACGCGAACTCCATCTATCATGGTTTGCAGGTGAGCTTGGAGAAGCGGTTCGCCCAGGGGACCTTTTTGCATGGGCTCAACCTCTCGGCGAATTACACCTATTCCAAAGCCATGGATGATGTTCCCTATCTTGCCGGAGTGGAGAATACCGCGGTATCTGCGGTTCCCTTCTGGTCGCCGAACCGCCATCAAATGGACTACGGCCCATCGGAGTTCAACCATACGAACGTCCTTGCCATTTCTTACAAGTACGATCTCCCGACGCTTCAGCACGTGAACCGTTATGCCCGGACGACCTTCGGAAGCTGGGAATACACAGGAGTCTTGTCGGCGTATTCGGGTGACCCCCTCACGGTTCTTTCCGGGAAAGATAACTCCCTAACGGGTCTCAGTGAGGATCGAGCTGTCCAAGTGGGTTCTGCTAAAGGGCCGGGAGCCTGCGGGACCACTAGCCCGTGCGTCAACTTCCTGAATCCCAACTCCTTTACTGTTAACGCTACCGGAACTTACGGCAACGTGGGCAAGGGTGCCTTTACCGGCCCGAATTTCATTAAATGGGACATGGGAGTCTTCAAGAATTTCAATTTGACGGAGAAGGTCAAACTACAATTCCGTGCGGAATTCTTCAATATCTTCAACCGTGCGAACTTCCTGGATCCTGTCGCCAGTGTCAGTTCCGCGGGCTTTGGAAGCATCAAAACCGCCAACGACCCCAGAATCGGGCAATTGGCTTTGAAGCTTAATTTCTGAAACGGATAAGCCCGAAGTGCTTTCTTGCATCCTTGGCGGGCCGGACTGGTAGCGCGGACCCCGGTGTTTGGGGTCCGCGGCACTTCCCTTGCAAAAGTCCGGAATCTCCAAGCCGCAGATGTGCCCTTAAGTTCGGGAGCGCGAGTCGGGGGGGACCGCAGACCTCAAAGCCGGAGGTCTACATTGCACTACTGCAAATTTTTTTTTTTTGCAAACATTTCTGTGCTCATGTTGAAAGTGAGAGGTAGGAAGAAGAGACCCCTCACCCGGCGGCGCATGGCCCCCGCCCTCTCCCCTCGGAGAGGGCAGTTTAGCTACTACCCTTCTCCCAGGGGAGAAGGTGCTGAGGTACGAAGCGGATGAGGGGTCTCTTCCCCCGCCCCGCGAACATTGGGTTAGGGCTCCGCCGCACTACGCCACACTTGCGGCACGCGGGGTTCGGTGGCATTTCAATTAAGAACGTAATCCACGTAAACTTGAGGGCCAGGAGTCATGAACATGGATGAGAAGCAAGCATCGCACGGAGTCAGCCGCAGGGAATTCCTGGGTGTAACCGGAGGTCTCCTCACCACTCTACCCGCAGTAGCTTCGGATGCAGCGGGAGCGCAGGGCAGCGTCCACAATCCGCATTCCGCTGCCACCCTTGCTCACCCCTGGCGCCAGAACCGGCCCGCATGGTGGCGTGAAGAAGGCGTCGTGATGGCCGGTGTGGATTGGGAATCACTCCTGACGCGCCTCCGGGCTGGCAGTTGGGACTTTTCGCAGTCGCACTTGAGCTACGACCAGAAGATGGCCGTATGGAATCAGGAGCACTCGGAAGAACTCGCGCGGCGCCTTAAGGAAATGGGCTTCAACTTTGCCATGATCCCGCTCTATAAGGGCGGCGGTCTGAAAGCTGAGCGCCCCTCCATGGACGACGCCAGGACTTTCACCCAAATCTGCCACCGGCTGGGGATACGCGTTGGCTGCTACTCGTCGAGCGGGACAATCCTTTACGAAACCATGCTGGCGGAACACCCTGAGGCCAAGGACTGGCTGACACTTGACCGCAGCGGCAAGTCGGTTACCTGGGGGCCACTCTACTATCGCTATTGGGCCAATCGCATCCATCCCGGCTTTCGGGCGATCTTGCGCGAAGTCGTTCACTTCGCCGTGGTGGAGGCCAAGGTGGATCTGGTCCACTTTGATAATTACGTGATGGGTCCCAGCTACGAACCTTATTCCGTAAACGAGTTCCGGGCATACTTGAAGAAGAAGTATTCAACCCAAGAGCTTGCGCAACGGTTTGGGTATGCGGAAGTGGACTACATGCAGCCGCCCCCGCCACCGCCCACTCCGGACCGGTACAATGGCGACCCGCTCTATCAAGATTTCATCGATTTCCGCTGCGAATCCATGGCCCGCACTTTTCGCGAACTCGCCGATTATGGGCGCTCACTGAATCCTGAAATCGTCATGGAGTTCAATGCGGGCGGATATGACGGCGAATTGATCTCGTCCCTGGGAATCGGAACCGTGGACCACACCAGCATGCTTCCCTGGGGCGGAGCTTTCTGGGACGAAGGCAAGCCCAGCCGCTTGCAGGATGGCGTATTGCATTCCCATTTCCGCACGTATTTGATGGGACGCTATTACAACAACATGGTGTTCAACTACACGGCTGAGCCGGTGGCCATGGCCGAGTGCATGGCGAACAACCTCCAGTGCCTGGGCTGCCCTTCCTGGGTTACAGGAGATCAGATTGATGCTGCCACCGTGATGACCAACCCCGCGGCAAAGGACTTTCCTCCCGCCGTGCTGGCATCCATCCGTTTCTTCCATCGCCAGCAGCAGCACTTTCGCGATACGGAAACGATTGCCGACGTGGGGGTGCTCAATACCTACGCCAACACGGCCTACGGTCCGCAAATTACCCGCCACGGTTGGGCCGCTTTCACCCAGGCGCTTTATCAGGGCAAGGTCCCGTTTGCCATTGTGCCTGACCGTCATCCTGGCGACCTGAGCCGCTTCCGCGTTCTCGCCCTGCCGGATTTGGCATCGATTTCCGACGACCTGTTGAAGGCTGTCCGAAGTTACGTCCATGCGGGCGGGGCCGTGGTCATTACCGGCCAGACAGCTCACTTCACGGAACACGGTGTGCAGCGCAAACAGGCAGGCTTGGCCGATCTGTTCGCCGAACCTCTGGGGGACACCGTCCTGCATGCCACGCCGGGCAAGGGGCGGGCAGTGTACATTCCGCAAATCGTCATTCCCAGTGAATATCGATTGGGCATGCTGCCGGATAATCGCGCCGAGCTGTTGGAAGCGGTGCGCTGGGCCGCCGGTGATCCTCTTCAGGTGGAAATCAAAGCGCCCGAAACCGTTACCATGAACTTGTATGCCCAGCCTTCCGGGCACCGCATCCTGCACCTGGTGAATTACGACGAAGCGAATCCGGCCCGCGACATCGAAGTTACGCTGCAACTTCCCGAGGGAAAATCCGGGGCCACTGTCACCCTGCTTTCGCCTGATGTTGAAAGTGGGACGACGCTCGCCACCGAGCGCGTTGGCGGGGCAGTGCGCTTTACCGTTCCCCAGTTGAAGCTTTACAGCATGATCGTGATCGGTTAGCGCTGCTCGATGTTGGTCGCATGTCACTCCGCTGTTTGCTTTGGGAAAAACAGCTCCTAACCCAACACAACTTCTAACCGGCTGCGGGTAACCACCCCGGCGCCCAAGGCGCCACCCCTCCTGAATCAGGAGGGGAGTCAGGAGAAAAGCTCCCCTCCTCAGATGAGGAGGGGTGGCGCGTCGAGCGACGGGGTGGTCTGAAACGGGTGGTGCTGATCCGGAGGGGTGCCAATAATGACAGCACCGAAGAGTTCTCCGCAGCCCGTAAAGCCCCACGCTGATTTGCTGTCGATAACAACGCTTTACTACCATGTTATCGCTCAGCAAAAGGTGTGCGCGTGCCGC
>JARLGN010000364.1 GCA_031292775.1 Acidobacteriota bacterium
CTGTCCGTTGAGCAGCGTAATGGTTCGCATCCATGGGTCGATCAAACCCTCCGGCGCGGCAATCAGCACGGGGTCGTTGCAATGGCTCAAGCGAACACCAATCTTGCCATTGGGCAGCGGGACCCGGCGGTTGGAAGCGACCTTTTCCACCTTGGCTTTGCCGCATGCAACATGGGTCAGGGGCTGCAAGTTCTTTAATGCCTCGCGCGCGGCGGATGCCACCCGTTCCGATGCCACCGCAATAAACGCCAAATCGGTGGTGCGGGGTGGGGATGGGACCATTCCCGCAAGGACCTCAGCCTGGGTGTCGTAAAGAGGTGCGTCGTGCGGATGGATGCAGTGGACCTCAATCTGCAATTCGTTTACGCCCAGAGCATTGGCAATGTTTCGACGAAACAGGTCGTGCGCCCCGATGCGCAGCTCACAATAGTCGAGGGAGCAGAGGACGTAACGGGTGTTCCCATCGGAAATCACCACTCCCTTTGCCTGAAGAGGGATATCCGCGCTGGTGGCCTCGGGAGGTTTGCACATCGGAAGGGGGCTTCCCAGCGGAGGCGTAATATCGCAGACAAAGACCGCGGCCTGAAGCTTTGACGACGACGCTCGCCCGTTTCCCGCGAGACCTGCACCTGCTCCGGCCGCGAATGCCGGCGCCGCGCCGAGCGCGGGAACCGCCACCATAAAACCCCGTCGAGATAATTTCTTCATAATGAACCCCTCTCACTTCCTTCTAGTTGCAACGTATATGAAATTAAAGCAGCTTGCAGGCTCCACCGAGCGGGTATCAGCGAAATACTTTGTTGTCGGGTATCCTTGTCTTCTGTCTTCTTCCATGGAGACGATTTCTTGAAGGATGAAGGCGTGCCTATCTAACATTGCTATGATATTCCACCATCATTGTGCACGCCACATTTTTTGTCGAGACGCAAACCTTGTCAAGGAGGAATTTGTACTTTGAGAGAACTCCGCGAGAACTTCTGGCCTCGAAAGGGATGCAGTGTTAGTATCTGCGCGCAATGCTTGCGGCGAATTTTGTCCGACATACCAACAGAGGAGTTTCCATGAAAACAGGATCGATACGGAATCATCAACTTAAAGACCCGAGGGGGCACGTCGGGAAGCCGCGGCTTGGATTGCTTGTTCTCGCCTTACTCATGGGGGTTGCGACGGCGGCTGCGGACGTCAAACTGCCGGCGCTGATCAGTGACAACATGGTGCTGCAGCAAGGCAAGCAGGTGGCGATTTGGGGAACAGCCGATGCGGGGGAGCAGGTTACGGTGGTTCTTGGCGAGCAAAAGAAAATGGCCACCACCGATTCCAGTGGGAATTGGAAAGTGGAATTGGGGCCGCTGCAAAAGGGCGGGCCATTCGAAATGACGGTGGCCGGGAAGAACACCATTACCATCCACAATGTCGCCGTGGGTGAAGTGTGGGTATGCTCCGGACAGTCGAACATGGAGTTTCGAGTTTCGGCTCCGGGCAGGGCGGTGAAGAATGCAGAGCACGAAGTGGCGGCGGCCAATTACCCTTTGATGCGAATGTTTACGGTGAAGAAGGTGGTGGCGGGGAAGCCCCAAACGGATGTGCAGGGCCAGTGGATGGTGGCAAGCCCCACAACGGTAAGTGAGTTTTCCGCAGTAGGTTACTTCTTCGGCCGCGATTTGCACCAAAATCTAAAAGTTCCCGTGGGGATGATTTCGTCTTCCTGGGGAGGGACGGAGGCTGAGGCTTGGACCAGCGATGCTGCCGTGGAAGCCGACCCCGACTTGACAACACAGGCGAAGGCCTGGCGGCAGAGTATTGCCGAATTCCCTCCAGTGCTCGAACAGTACACGCAGAAACTCCGCGATTGGGAGAAGTCCGCGGAGGAGGTGGAATCCGCCGGTAAAATTGCAGAGGCCATGCCTGACGCCCCCAAGGATCCCCGGTCCCATTCCTGGCGCGTTTCCGGATTGTGGAACGGGATGATGGCGCCCCTTACGCAATATACTATTGCCGGCGCCATATGGTACCAGGGCGAATCGAATGCTGGATTTGCATATCAATATCGCAAGGTGTTCGCCACGATGATTCGGCAATGGCGCGACTCCTGGAGTGAAGGCGATTTTCCGTTTCTGTTCGTTCAACTCGCCAACTACGATGCGGGCGGTAAATATCCCGATTCCTGGGCGGTCCTGAGGGAATCGCAGGAGAAAACCCTGGAACTGCCGAAAACCGGGATGGCCGTGGCCATCGACATCGGCGAGTCCAAGGATATTCACCCCACAAACAAGCAGGAAGTGGGGCGTCGACTGGCCCTGTCGGCGCAAGGCATCGCCTATGGCCGGAAGGGCGAGTACATGGGCCCGGCTTTCAAATCTCTGCACACTGAAAAGGGAACCCTTCACGTGCGGTATACCCATGCGACGGGCGGTTTGGTAGTGCGCGGCCAGCACTTGACGGGATTTGAGATTGCAGGGCAGGATCAGCAATTTTTCCCCGCCGAAGCCGCCATTGTGGGCAGCGAGGTGGTGCTTTCCAGTTCGCGCGTTCGCAAGCCTGTAGCGGCGCGTTACGGTTGGGCCAACGATCCCAAGTGCAATCTCTATAACAAGTCGGGATTGCCGGCGCCACCATTTCGCAGCGATGATTGGACGGTTTCCACACAGGGAGAAATTCGTACGGAGGCCCCGAAACTTTGGTGAGCCGGCGATGCACGGCAGCAGCCTGACCTGCTGATTCATAAAGGAGACATTCATGAATTCAAAAGAAAGACTGATGACCGCGCTCCACAAAGGGAAACCGGATCGCCTGCCAATTTCAGTCCATCAATGGCAGACATTTCATCTTGATAATTATTTGAATGGTATGTCGGCACTGGAAGCGTTTCAAAAGTTCGGCATGGACGCCCAGATTCAGTATTTCGGCGACGTTGGCCAGACCGCCCTGGTGGATTGTGATTTTGCCAAGCACTCCACGCCTGAATGGCGCGACGATGTTACCCGCGTCAGCACCGATCCTGACAATCGTGTTACGCACCACTCTATCCAGACACCCGGCGGCGTTTTGACTTACAAAACCCGAGGGGACCGCAAGACCACCTGGATCACCGATTACATTATCAAGCGCGATGAAGATATCGAGCTTCTCGACAAGTACATGCCGGTGGGGAAGCTTGACCTGGCGCCTGTCCAGGCAGTTTACGATGAGGTGGGAGACAAGGGCATTATTCGTGGATTCGTGTGGGGCGACCAGGCCGGCTGCTGGCAGCACGCGTGTTGTTTGATGGATGTCACCGAGCTTATTATGCGCTGCATCGATAAGCCGGACTGGGTCCATCGCCTTCTGACGATTCTCCTCAATAAAAAGCTGCGATTTATTGAATCAATGAAGGGGGCGAAGTTTGATCTGGTGGAAACTGGCGGCGGCGCAGGCTCCTCCACCGTGATTTCGCCTTCCCTGCACCGTGATTTCTGCACACCGTATGACGTCAAGATGCACGACGCCCTGCATGATTTGGGCTTTACCGTGGTTTATCACACCTGCGGCGGAACACGGGGAATCGAGGAACTGATCATTGCCAACCACACCGACGCCTCAGAAACACTGGCGCCAATGAGCATTGGGGGAAATCAGGAGCCCTGGGAACTGAAGCAGAAATTGGCCGGCCGGATTGCCATGATCGGCGGAATCGACCAGTTCAGCGTCCTCACGTCCGGGACGCCTGAGATAATTCGCCAGGCTGTCCACACGCTGTTCGAAAAAGTGGGGTCGGATGGTGGCTACATTTGCGCCACCTGCGACCATTTCTTTGACACCCCGCCTGAAAACATCCAGATCATGGCGGATGCGGCGCGCGAGTGCACTTACAATTGATCCGGGGCGCCTGAATTGTAGCGGCGGTCTATGACTGCCGCTACTGCGTGCCAATCTAAAGTGGTGGTGATCGCGAGCTATGTTGAAGTGGCTGGTTATCGGCATCGGTGATATCACAAGGAAACGTGTGATCCCCGCCTTGCTCGAAGAACCTCGCAGCGAGCTTTGGGGAATCGTCACTCGCGATCCTACCAAAGCCGCGCCCTACGGAGTCCGGGCTTTTACTGATTTGGATACGGCGCTGGCGGCCGGTGAGGCGGACGCTGTTTACGTGGCGTCGCCAGTGTTTCTCCATGCTCCCCAAACCCACGCGTCTCTCGCGGCAGGCCGGCACGTGCTTTGTGAAAAGCCCATGGCCATGAATTACGCTGAGGCGACGTCGATGGTTGCGGCTGCACGCGCGGCGCACAAAACGCTGGGGGTCGCCTACTATCGCCGCACGTATCCCAAGGTGGCACGGGCAAAAGAGTTGCTACAAAAGGGGGCGATTGGGCAGCCTCTTTTCGCCTACATTACCTGTTATGAATGGCGCTTGCCCGCAGAGGTCAAGCGCGTGTGGCAGTTCGATCCCGCGCTGGCGGGGGGTGGACCGCTCTTTGACATTGGCTCTCATCGTATTGATGTTCTGAACTACGTCTTCGGCGAACCGCGCCGGGTGGTGGGACAATTATCAAATGCCGTCCACAACACGGCCGTTGAGGATTGCGCGACGGTCCTGATTGAGTACAGCAATAAAGTTCGCGCGGTCGTGGATGTTCGCTGGAACACCCGGGTAAATCGGGATGAGTTTCGGATTATTGGCACTGAGGGTGAGATTGACCTTACCCCGCTAAATGGTCCCGAATTGACATCCCCTGGCGGAAGCGAGAACTTGCCCACTCATGCCAATATCCATTTTCCGTGCATTGCGAATTTCGTGGCGGCCGTGCTTGATGGCGCACCGCTGATTGCAAGTGGCGAGAGTTCGCTCTGGACCGATTGGGTGACGGAGCAGGCGGTCGCGTCGTCGGCCCATCGCGGCACGGCAAAAGATCTGCCGTTTCCTGATCGCGTTTAAATCTGAACCGAGGACCTAAAATTATGGCAACTCAGAAACTGAAGCGCTACGGTCAGCAAATCGGACTGAAACCGGAAGCTTACCAGAAGTATATCGAGCACCACGCGAACGTATGGCCACAAGTCCTGAAGATGATCTATGACTGCAACATCCGCAATTACACCATCTTCTTCAAAGACAACCTCCTTTTCGCCTACTTTGAATACATTGGCGATGACTTTGCCGCTGACATGGCAAAGATGGCTGCTGATCCCGTGACGCAGGATTGGTGGGCCATCATGATGCCGATGCAGCAGCCGATTCCCACGCGAAAAGAAGGGGAGTGGTGGGCGGATATGCAGGAAGTCTTCCACGCCGATTGAAACCCGGAGTGATGCTCCGCTATTTGGTTACTTATGGTGTCCTCATGACTCTGTGCAGAAGCGGATTACGGCCGCGGAGCGACGTTCGCCTCGTCGACAGTTCCCAGTATCGCGCCGTCGGAAGCCTTTAATCGCAGGCTGACACGCGCGAGGGCCGGAGCATCAATCAAGGTAGAGTTTACAATGCATGGCTCGGTGGGGGAAACGGTTCCCAGTGGCAGGACCGCGTGGACCGTCCCGTTGCGCAGCAGCGAGATCAGCTCCAGCATTCCATTCTGAAATATTCCAAACGAGCCCGTGGCGCGAAGTTCTTCTCCTCGGCGATTCACACATAGCGGCGTGGCGACAGCCGCGCAATGATTGACGCGGACAATTTCCTGTGCTTCTATCCGCGCGCAATGCCAGCGGATTCCAAAAGAGTATTCCTGGCCGGGCTGAAGATCTGCCATCGGACTGAGAATCTCGGACTCCAAAAATGGGTCTGGACCCGCCGGAGCGTCGCTTGAATCGACGTGGTCACCATGAATCATGAAAGAGCCCCGCCCGTTAATCCAAAACTCGGCAGATGCATTGTCGGGGTAAGGAACACCGGGAAAAAGCTGAAAGGTTTCAGCCAGCACGGTACGGCGGCGCGTGTCGAGTGTGGCCAGCCAACCTGCCTCCGGGTTCATCACAAATTTCGCCACCACGTCCGCAAATTGAAGGCGCAAGAGCCTCCGCTGCGGGTCAATCGCGAGGCCGGGATAATGCTGCTCCCCATACACCTTGTGGCAGGTGGTTGCCGGCAGGAATACGGCCAGGTCCGGATGGGCGTCATGCTGGGTAACCTGCCAGATGGACCAGCGAACCGGCCGCCGGGAAGTATTCTTCATCGTGTGGGAAATTTGAACATCCGAGGAGCCACGTAATATGCGGATCTCGCGCGATAAGGTCACTCCCGTGTATTCATCATGCGGGCTGGTGAGATGAATTGCCACGGATTCCGGCGACTCCTCCACGATGCGGCATTCAAAAGGGCTGCCATCGAGAATCAGATCGGGCGGACCGGGCCATTCCTCATCACTGGTCCACCCCTGGGGGGCAGGCCATACTTTGCTGCCGCCATAATTCATCCACTCTGCCTCGGGACCAAGCTGACTGGGAGGGACGACTTTCCCGCGCAGGTTGGAATTAACGTAGAGGAAGGGTTGGTCACCCAGGCGTATCTGGATGATGCGTCCGCCGATTTCCGGCACAACGAAAAGCTGGACGACGCCGTTGGCCAATTCGTACGCCGCCCAGCCTTCGAAATTCACCTTGCCGAGGCGACAAGGGTTGTCACTGTTCGAGCCCGTTATTGGGAGGGCCATGGATCCTCCTCTTGAATTATGACCGCGCCTCTAATTCTTCGCGGGGGGTACGCAGAACTTCACCTTTTGGCCTTTTTGATAGGCCTTGATGCGAATGTAGACGGAGCTGGTGTCCGCATGGATGTAATCAACACCGAGCTTCAGCGTTTGCTGCTGCTCGGCGGTGAGTTTGTCCCCGGCAAGTTTGCTCGCACCGACGCGGGCGAGCGCTAAAGTGAGCGGAACGTTGTCAAACCAGTCTCCGCGCGTATGAAAACCCTGCCACTTTCCGTAATCGGCTGCTTTTGCGGCGGTCAGAACTGCTTGAATTTCCGGAATCGCCTTGCGCATATCCGCGAGCCGTTCAGGGGCGGGCGTTCCAGGCTGGGCAGCTTCGGCAATATCCATCAGGGCCCGGTTCCAGTGGATGTGCACATCCAACTCCGTCAGCACGTGCGCCCGGAAAAAGGGCCGCCTGGCGGGTGGAACCAACACCTCCGCTTCGGCCGCCAGGGCCTGGGCCTTTTGCCATCGAGGTTCGGCTTGCTGGCTTATTTCTTTGAGGAATCGCGTGTACTCGGGATAGTCTTTCGTGCCCTGACAGTCGTTGTTAAAGCGGGATACGGTTTGCGGATTGTCCGTAATGATGCGGACCAGCAGGTCGCGGATGATATTTGGATAATAATTATCCCCGAGCGTCTCATCCTCGTCGTTTCCGTACCGTGCCGGGGCGCTGAAGTAGGCCTGGTAATACTGCGCAAGTGTCGCCGCCGCTTTCTCCCCAAATTCTTCGCGGCTCCATTGATGCAGGTACGCGGACGGCTCCTCCGGGGCCAGCCAAGGGGTGGCATTCCACGCTAATTCCATAACGGCGCGCGTCGTCATGGGAACGGGGCGGACGTCGCTGGGATTGAGCATCATGTATTCCGTGGCCCCGGCCTTGACGGCGCGCCCCAATTCATGGGCAATACGCTCGGGAGGCACGCGTTCCGTGAAGTGGTTGGAGTTTGCCCCGATCACCGCCGTGTGATAGTACACACCCTCACCTTTGCTGATCAGTCCCCCATCCATGATGGTGCCGGAGCCATCATCGGCCCACACCAGGGTCACGCCCTCAGGCATTTTCAGCAAACCACTTTGCATCATCCGGATTCCTTCCATCCACGTGTTCATAATGAATCGAGGATGCGGGTCCGGCCATTCCGTACGGACGATGTTCATCTCTTGCTCGATGGCGGTTTGAATCATTTTGGCCCTGCCTTCGGGTGTCTGCGGGCCGTCCGGCATATCCAGCCAAAAGGGGTGGTCGTATTTCCCCCGTAATCCCACGGTCCAAACAACCTCAAGGTCTTGGGGGTACTGGGAGACATTGCACTTCCAGGCGGCCTCCAGCCGTTCGAGCGTGTACGGCACATCGGAGGGCCACTGGTAAGTGTTCAACCCCAAAGGTTCCTGATGATGCTGATTGAGGATGAGCCCCCGCTCGCCTGCCGCGCGCACCTGGGGTTCGTACGGGAAGACGAACGTGTTGGGAATAATCATGTCGCCCTTCAGGCGCAGGAGAGCCTCGAACACGCGGTCCCACACCTTGAGGGAAATTCCTGAACCCTCGGCATTGCCGGGAGCCCAGGCCGTCATCAGGTCCTCGTCGTTCATGAACCATCCACGGTAGCGAAACGTGGGGCCTTGCGTGTAGGCAAACCCGGCCGGGACGGTTACGGATGCTTGGCGTGCCGGGGAATTATCGGTCCACCAATACAGCGGGTCCACGCCCAGGAAGCGTTGCGAGAACTCGTAAATGGCGTAGATGACGCCACGGACGTCGGACCCCGTCAACACCACTACATGTTGCGCGGGTGATCCC
>JARLGN010000365.1 GCA_031292775.1 Acidobacteriota bacterium
CCTCTTCCCTCGCCCCCTTGGGGGAGAGGGTGGCCAGCAACCGGCGTATTCATCAGCCGGGGCGGGACGGGTGAGGGGGTCGAGTTGGGAACGGTTAGCTTGGGTGAACAACTTCCGGGCGGGGTTCCGCGATTTGCCCGCAGTGTTATTTGCGCAATCTCTGCAAGCCAGGACTAAATCTATGCGACGAATAGAGTGGCACATCTTCTTCCTTCTTCTCCTTGTTCTTCCAGGGCAGTGCTGGGCGGCGGCCACCTTGGAGGCGCTGCCCGAATTTCTTCGGCCGGACCCATTTGGGGGAATCGTTACGCCTGATCAAGGCGGAGTGAAGCTTCGCGCCAGCTTGTACGACGCGCGGCATCGCGTGGCGCTGAGGGGTTTGCGGGGTGGGTACATTTCTTTCCAACTCGTCGTCAAGTCGACTGCGCCGGGTGCGTACTCATTGGACGTTTCCCTCAATGATCCCGCGCACAAGATCCAGACTGATCTATTCCGGGAGTGGTTCCACTTCACCGATTCCGACAAGCACTATTATCCCGATGCATTGGTTCCCGTGCATACGCCCTATGGGTCGCGTCTACCCGAGCCTGACAACAAGATTGATGGGCAGACAGCGCAGGCTTTTTGGGTGGATGTTTATATCCCAACCGATGCAAAACCCGCAGTGCTTTCTGGCAAGGTACGGCTTAAGTTTGGCGCGAAGACCGTTGTGGTTCCGGTTCAGCTCACTGTTCTCGATCGCGCCATACCTGCCGAGGATGTGGTAACGGTCGATCATAATTCCTACGGGATTTCCTTCCTCGCTGAGCAATATGGCACGGCTTACCACAATTACTCCGGCAATTGGTTTGAGAGCGACCAGTTATTCCGGCTAATTCACGACTACCACCAGATCTTTTACGAGCATCGTGGGATTTATCACCAGCTTGGATACGGGCACTCCGGAAAGGTGGGTCCTGAATTCGCCCCGGTGCTGGTCGGTTCAGGCAGGAACAAGCATATTGCGGATTGGACGCTATTCGATCGTCATTACGGACCGTTGTTCGACGGAACGGCCTTCGCGTCGAGCCGGCGTGGCGTCCGTCCGATTCCATTTGTCTACCTGCCCATCAATCCTGAGTGGCCGGCATCTTACGAACTCTGGGGCGAGCCAGGCTACGAAGCGGAGTTTGTGAATGTGCTTTCCGAAATGGAGAGCCACTTCCGCGAGAAAGGCTGGACCCACACCAACTTTGAAGTCTTCTTCAATCACAAAAAACGCTACATGGGTTTTCCCTGGGACGGCGACGAAGTGCGCTTTCCCAAAGACATCAACTATTTTCTTGAGTACGGGCGCTTGTTGAAGAAGGCTGTGCCTGCGGACAGCCCCGTGCATTTCGTCATGCGGGCGGACGTCAGTTGGGACATGGAACAGGAGTTCAAGCTCCTCAAAGGTGTTGTGACCGTATGGTGTTGTAGCGGGGGCATTCTAAGTTTCTACCGGGATGCGCCCAAGACCCTCCGTGACCGAGGCGACGTGGTGTGGCACTACGGTGGGCCGCCGACGGTCACGGAGAATGCCGCGGCCATCACTGAATCTCCCCTGCGCGCGTGGTTGTGGGGTGAGAATGGCTATGTCCACTGGCTGACGGTGGCCCCGGGGAACGACCCCTGGTTCCACTTTGACGGTGGGAGCACCGTGTTGGTTTACTCGGGTGACCGGTTTGGCCTCGCCGAGCCCATTCCCAGTATTCGGTTGAAGATTCAACGCAATTGCCTTCAGGATCTCGCCGTGCTTGACAGCTTAAAGAACCAGCAGTCGCTTGATTCCATGCGGACCGAGGCGGCGCACCGATTCAACAAATCTATTCTGGATGATTGGTGGAATCCGCGCCCCGCGCTGGCGGATATTCCCTCTGACCAGTGGCAGGGGAGCGCCATCGACGCGGCGATGGAGCGCACGAATAAAGGTCTGGCGCATCCTGGAGTTTCCGCCTGGTACAACGTCCACGAATATGCAATTCAGCTTGCAGGGGGGGCAAAATGAGAACCGTTTATCTTCTTGCACTTCTGATGACGTTGACGCCCCTGGCGGCGGCACAGGACAATCCGGACGCGTTATTGCCAAAGCGTCAGGAATTGGAGAGCCTTGCGCGCGTGGGCAGCGTGATGGTGGACGGCGATGTTTGCCAGAACATTGTCACCCCGCTGGCGAAAGAGTACATGTTCAAGGTTGATCCTCGCGACGAGTTTCTGGCGGGCGACAACTATGATGTTGATGATGTCTCGTTCAACATCACCAAGAAAACGCTGATCCGCCTCTCGCACCTCACATCGTTCCCCTCTGACGTCAACCTGTGGATGCCGATTGATGGGCATCCCGGGAAAATCCAGATCGTGGTTCGCAACAAAAACGAAATGAGCCAGTTTTGGCACTGGGGAGATATTTACCAGGACATGATCCCACCAATGGAGACGGTGCTCAAAACCGGCCAGCGCGTAACGGTTATGGATCGCCCAGGTTGGGTTTCGGTCTTGGCTCCGGTGTACAACAGCCTGGGCGATATCGTGGGCTTAATTGAAGCGGTGAGCCGCACGAAAATGGACCCGCACGATAATGTGAAGTGAGGGGAAACAGGCTGAGTGGAGCACAGGACGAAAAGCCTCAAAGCGAACTGGTCCCAATGTGACCCCCTCACCCCCGGCCCCTCTCCCCCAAAGGGGCGAGGGGGGCGGTGATTTGGTTTTTATTGCCCTGTCCCCCGGATAAACGAGGTAGGAATTCATTCTACTTCCCTCGCCCCCTTGGGGGAGAGGGTGGCCCGCAACCGGCGCTTTCATCAGCCGGGGCGGGACAGGTGAGGGGGGCGCTTGGGTACCAATTACGAACCAATGTATTGAAACCCATGAAGTGAACACCCTTGGGGCTAAAGAAGAGTAAGGAGAATGGAAATGGTAACGCATGTTTGTTCCAATCGCCGCGATTCGCGGAGTCTCCCTGGCGTGGAAGGTTTCCGCGGACAATGTTGTTTTGGTCTCAAGCTCGTACTGTTGATACTCGTTGGCGCCTGTGTGGGCAACGCGCAAAGCACGCAGCCGGTGACCTTCACTCATGGCACGCGTGTGTGGCCGACCTACACTTACAGCCGCGAAGAGACTGACGCGCCCCTCTTCAAAGTTGTCGAAAACGGCGGATTCTACCCTTATACCGCGTTTGACTGGGAATCGCGGTCGGAAAAGCCTTCTCCTGTTACCTATGACTCGCTGGTTTTGGAAAACGAGTATTTGCGCGTGGAGTTCCTGCCCGAGTTGGGCGGACGCATCTGGTCCGCCTACGACAAGGTTGCGAAGCGCGAGCTCTTTTATCACCCCACGGTCATCAAACCTGGGCGCTACAATGCCCGCAACGACTGGCCAGTAGGTAACCTGGAATTATATGGTCCCTATGACAGTCACATGATCACTTGGCCCGGTGAGGCGTGGCCCTGGGCATTGGTGCGTCACCCGGACGGCAGCGCATCCGTGATTCTGACTCACATTGACCACTTCTTCCGCGACAAGATCATGCTGGAAGTCACCCTCCACCCGGGAAAAGCGTATTTGGAAACTACCATCCATCTTTACAACAAGAACCTGCTGCCCAATCGATATTTGATTTGGACCAACGCGGGCGTGAAGGCTTATAAGGAAAGCCGCTTTATTTATCCCATGACCAAGACGATTGGCCACGTGAGTTCGGCGATCCGTGAGTGGCCCATCATTGATGGTGTCGACCTGAGTTGGAACAAGAACAACAAGAATATGCTGGGCGTGTTTGGCCTCGATATTGACGACAACTTCATGACGATTTACGACTCTGGGAACGATTCCGGAACGGTCTGCTACACCAACCGCCTGCTGGCGCGCGGCGAAAAAACCTGGACGTTCGGGTCGGGCATCACCGCTTATCGTCAGGCGGAAAACTACACCGATAAAGACGGGATATACATGGAAACCCAGAGTGGGAGATTCATCTGGGACGGCGATTACGAATTCATTGATCCGGGGAAGAGTGATGGCTGGACCGAGTATTGGTTTGGAGCCAACAAGCTTGGTGGACTGACTACGGCGACGAAAGACGCGGCCATCAACTTTGAAATTCCAGCGCAGCGTCCGGGCGATGCAAAACTCGCCGTCTCGCCGACGGGTGCCTGGCCGGGAGCCGTGCATGAACTGTACGCGGGTGACCAAAAGGTGTGGAGTCAAACCGCAGACCTGACATACGGCCAGGCTTTTCACGCCACGGTCCCATTGGGAGCGGACACCACCGGCAAGGTGTTGGAGTTGAAGATTCTCTCCCGGGACAAAACGGTTCTTTTGGATCACAAGTTCTATCCGAATGGCGAGAGGCCCGATGCGTCGTACGCCAGTGATTCGATTCCCCGGAAGTGGGGCCCGCTCGAAAGCCTGAACGTTGAGGAGGCATATCAAAAGGGCTTGGGCAATGAGAAGTTCGGCCAAATAGAATATGCCGAGCGCGCTTACAACGCGGCGCTGGTCAAAGATCCCCTGTTTTCTCTGGCGCATTTGCGTCTGGGTTTACTGTCACTCGATCGTTTCCAAGTCGACGAAGCTGTCGAACACTTTGAGAAAGTTCTGGAGCGGGACCCCAGCAATGATAATGCCCATTACTTTTTGGGGGTGGCGTACGCCGAACAGGGCAAATTTCTGGAGGCGCGCCGAAATTATTACAAAATCCTTCCATCTTCCGACAAGTACGATTTGCGCGACTACGGGCTGGGTTTGGTAGCCCTCAAGGAGGGGAACCTCGGCGAGGCTGCGGAGAAACTTTCGGCTGCCGCAGCGCTTACTCCCGAGGACGTCTCCGTTCGACAGGCCCATGCCTACTTGCTGCGTAAACAAGGGCATTTGGCAGAAGCAGAAAGCGAGCGCAAGGCGATTCTGCTGCTGGATGAAACCAACGCGTTCGCTCAGTCGGAGCGCTGGATTCAAGCCGGATCGCTCACTTCCACGCACAGCAGTGCCGCGGACCTGCTCGACCAGGACTGTGCTCATCATCCGCAGGGGTATCTGGAGCTGGCGACGGAATATTTCCGGCTTTCTGCCTGGAAGGAGGCCGCGCAAATTCTGGACCATGGCATTGCCGTCACCGCGCAGAAGGGGCAGGCCCCGTATCCACTGCTCCTTTACTATCGCGCTTACGCCATATCAAAGTTGGGAAATGACCAAACAGCCCGGCAGTTGGCGGAAAAGGCGAGCAAGGAAGATTTGAAACTGGTCATCTTCCCCTTCCGTGCCGAAGACGTGAAGGTTTTGCGAACGGCGTTGCAGCTTGACCCCCATGGCGCGAATGCTGGCGCGTTGCTGGGTGATCTTCTCTACAGCCGGAATCGCCAGCAGGAAGCGATTCAACTTTGGACCGAGGCGGTTCAGAACGATCCCCAGAATTTCTCTGCGTTGCGCGACCTGGGTATGGCGACGCTGGCGGATGGGCAGCAGGAGGAGGGTCTGGGATTGTTGACCCGAGCGTCAGAAGCACGTCCTAGCAACCTCGACACGACCATGCTGGTGGCCAACGTAAGCGCCAGCCTGGGGCATACGGAGCAGGCGCGGAAGGCCTTTGAACGACTGCTGCAACTCCAGCCCGACAGCGATCAGGTGCTGCAAAAGCTTGCGTCCCTGGAAGCACAGATGGGCAACGATGCGCGAGCGCTGGAGATCATGGACTCACACAAATTCCAGGCCACGCACCTTTCTTACTCACTGCTTCACCTTTACCGTGGCGTGCGGCTGATGCTGGCTCTCCAGGCTGCCAAGGATACGCAATTTCCCGCCGCGCTGGAGGACGTCACGGCGGCCACCAAGCCGCCTTCCAGCCTGGGTGTCGACGATTTTGCCACATTGAAGAGCTCACGCCTCTTGATGTATGACGCACTGCTGCAACAGGCGGCGGGGAATTCCGATGCGGCTCAAGCAGATTGGCAGGCTGCCGCCAAGACGCTTGACGATGACATTGAGGGTGAAGGCTTGTTCCGAGCCCTCGGCCTCTATAAGTCGGGTCAGGTGCAAAAGGCGGAGGAATGGTTCAAAGAGTTCGCCGTCGTCAATGAGCAACGCAAGACTGACGGCGCCATCAATCTCCGCCTCCATGCCTATGATCTGGCTGGCATCTATGCCGCGATGTGCGGGGACGATGCACTGGCGCGTGAGAACTTCAAGAAGGCGCTCGAAACTGACCAGTCTTACCTGTACGCGCGCCAAGGCATGGCCTGGCTTGATGCGGGAATGCTGAAAGGGCTGAAATGACCAGGTGTTAGGTGCGGAAACGGTATGGATAAGTTTAAAGGGTAAAGTGTAAAGGGTAAAAGAAACGAGCTCATCCTTATCCTTTAGCCTTTACCCTTTACACTTTGCCCTTTGCCTCGCCCAGCCCCTGGCAGCTTGATCCTGGTCCCTGCCTTACGGCACTACCAACTCAAGCCGGTGCAGATGGTGGGTGTGGAATTGACGGGCCTGGTAAAGCTTTTCCACCCCGTAACGGACGTCGGGCGTCCACACATAGCTCCAGGATTCATTATCGAGAAGCAGTTGGATGCGCGTGCCGTGCGGCGTGTTGGGAGACAGCCGGATCACGCTGGTTCGCTCCATGCCGCTGGTCCACTCGAGTTGTTTCTGTTCCTCCATGTTGCCAACTTCCGTGACCCACGGTGAATCAGAATAAACTTTGGCGCGGTACCAATTATTTTTGTCAAACGGGTCCATTCCCTGGTGGAGGTGTACCCAGATCGTCGCCTCTTCGCCCGGTTCGAGCAAGCCGTTTCCGTTGCCCTTACCCTCGCTAACTTTACGCGGAACGGACCCGCCTCCGCCCTGGTTCCCTTTTTGCCGGAAGACATTAAATGTGTTGGTCCGCCCGTCCATGATCATGACCTCCATGGGCGGCGGGACGTTTTCCGGGATGACCATCACATCGATATTCTTTTCCACGCCGTAGTAGGGGATACCCAGCGTGAGGCGGGTTCGCGCAAAATAGCCTTCACCCGCAGTGAAGCGCACAAGCAATCCAGAGGAAACGTCCGCAGACGCGCCGGGTTCAATCTTCGGGATGGTGACCTCGCCTTTGAGCACCTGAACCGTGGCGTATTCACTTGATAGCACAACCTTGACATCTGCCAGCGCCGCACTGCCCGGATTATAGATTCGAATCGGTAGTTTCACGTCCTGATTGGGTGGAAGCCGTAAAACATCACGACCAATTAGTGGCAAGAGCACGGGAGGCTGTCCGGAAGCTCCCGGGCCGATAATGCTGAATTGGTGCCCCGCGCCATCGGTCGAGATGGTGAGCCTGCCGTCGGCAGCGGCGTGCAGAGTTTGCTTCGTTGTCGCATTTGCGGAAAGGCTGTAATCCAAAAGCAGGTAAGAAGCGCCGGGTTCGTAGAGTGGTGCCGTGGCAATGGTAATACGCCTCGCGGCAACCGGCGGCCCATCGGGAGCCCACTCCCGGGTGGTTACGCGCAAGCCGCCCTGGCTCACGTCTTCGAGGCAAGTGATCGCCGGTTCACTGCCAATCGATTTCACGTGATAGTTCCAGACAGTGAAATCCTGGTAGGCGTCATCGTGGTCCCACGTGGTTGGGACATTATCCAAATTAGGCCTGGCGAAAGCACGCATGTGAAACTCGAAGGTCTCGCCAATGGAAGTGGCCCAATGGCGATGGTATTCATCCTGGCGAAATTCGAAATCCACATTGTCGGCGCGCGCGTAGGCGTCGTGGGTTTCTTCCGTATATTGGCTGATGTAATCGCCGCTGGCGCGAATCAGCCGCACCATCGTGTGGCTATGGTTCGATGTGTGATCCTTGGGGCGCCACAAAACTCGCTGCCCTTTGTCACCAACATAAAACTCCGGGCCGGGATTGAATGACGACGCGCTGCCAATCAAATCCGGGTAGCGGGCGCTCAAGTAGAGGCTCATAAAGCCGCCCATGCTCAATCCAGAGGTTGCCCGGAAGCGCCGGGAAGTCAGTGTTCGGTAGGTGCTATCGATATAGGTGACCAGTTCGCGGAAGTATGGCCCAAAGTCGTAGTCGCCGCCATTCTTCATGATGTCCCAGGGAGTTCCGCCATAGAAGCCTTGGTAGTCCCGTGCCACGTAGCCATCCACGGAAACCACGATCACGGGATGCGTAGCTACAAACGCGGCAATCTTCGGGACGGTGTCCTTGCCATCGTCGTATTTCTCCAGCGTGTAGCGGTCACTGTGGCCATGGAAGTAGTAGATAACAGGATAGGAATTATTACTCGTGTTGTAATCAGGGGGCAGAAAGAGGCGATAATGGCGATCCTCGTTGAACACCTTCGACGCGTACGTGCAGTCGAGGAATGGCTGGCGGGGCAGGTCGGCCGCTGGTCCCAGCGTCGGTACCAGAAGCAGGCAGCAGGCAGTAAGCAGCAGGCAGTAAGCGACGCGCATTGAGGACCCCTTTTTCGGAAAAGTCAGGAGCCAGGAGTCAGAAGTTATACAGAGCGACGTAAATTGTAGCGTCGATCTCCGATCGACGACGGCGGTCGGAGACCGCCGCTACAACCGGATGCACAAACATTTATGTCGTTCTGTATAGCAACCACTCGCCACCCCCTCGATATGAAGGCGGGAACTCGAAAAGGCCTATTCCCCTTTGTTCCGAGGGAGGCAAGAGGGTCGCGAGCACGAGGAGAAAACATCCCTACCGACTCCTGACTCCTGCTCCTACATGCTCCCGAACTTCAGCCAGGCATCAACGATATCTTTGCCATGGAAAGCCCATGTGCGCTCGCTCAGGCGTTCCACCCCTTCACGCGGACGGATGGCCGCCTCGCCCCGAGTCGTGAACTCTACCTTCACTTCGATGGGGCCAGAAATACGCAAGGGCTGGAATTCCCCCAGGCGTTCCATGGCGCGCTGAGCCTTCTGACGGATCAGGGTGCAAGCGGCTTGGTGAGAAAGCATGAAACCGGACGTGCGGGATACCCCGGACTTCACCTCTGCGCACTCGGCTTGAGGAACATCAGCATGAAGCTCCTCGCACGCCGCAGTGTCGCCTGAGAGCATGATAGCGGGAATCCCGAAGTATCCCGCCAGCCTCACGCGTGCGCCAATTTCGCCCGTTGGTTTGCCATTCACCCAGATGTTCTGAATTCCCAGTGAGCTGTAGGAGTGGCTTAGGATGGCATTGCGCGCCCCTGCCATGGCATGCTGGCCGATGAAAATAACGGCGCTGTATGAAGAGTCGAGTTCGAGCGTGGGCGAAATAGGCGTGCCGGCGAGCAGCCGCGCTTTGGGGTGAATATCCAGGACGGAGAGCGACTGGCTTCCGTCGTGGCCATCCCACACCACAACGT
Source organism: Acidobacteriota bacterium (assembly GCA_031292775.1). Lineage (GTDB taxonomy): Bacteria > Acidobacteriota > Terriglobia > UBA7540 > UBA7540 > Bog-366. The sequence continues at coordinate 9,360 of JARLGN010000365.1, forward strand.
CTGTTGCACCACCTGCCAGAAGACCGTCCACAGCGGCGTTTATCTCACCCGTGAGCAGCTTGTGCGATTCCTCCCAGCGTGGACTCTTGTAGGGAAGGCATTGCATGTCGCTGTCAAGAATTCCACTGACCCCCTCCATGTCGGTAATCATGAAAACCTTTTTGGGCTTCGAGGTCTGCGCAAATGTGGTTAGCACACAGGCAGCGAGGGCAATGGCAATAAATCTAACGGGATGGAGTGCACGGAGGGTCATAAGGATTTCTCCTTCCATCTCCCCGATTGGGGGGAGGGGGACTGTAATGTGGAGGGGACCCCACATTTTGCGGGTAGTGGGAATGACGGGGCCAGCGCCAGCATGAATCCACGGGTCGAGCTTGAATCGGGCACCACAGTTTTGACCCCCTCACCCGTCCCGCCCCGGCTGATGAAAGCGCCGGTTGCGGTCCACCCTCTCCCCCAAGGGGGCGAGGGGTGGAAATTCAAATCGCTGCTGGCTGGTAGCCTGATCCTTCCAACGGGCGTGCCATCACATGTCTACCGCTGATCTGCCGGGAGGCACTTGGCCGAGTCGAGCTTGCACGCGGTTTCAAACTCCGGCCGCGCTGCCGCCTCATTACCTGATTTCTGATAGGCCAGACCTAGATTGAAGTGCGCTTGGGCGTTGCGCGGATCCATTTCCGTCACCTTTTTGAATTGGGTGGCAGCCTCGCTAAACTTGCCGCTCTTGGCGAGGAAATAACCCACCTTGTAAACGGCCACCTCGAAGCTTGGGTCGACGGTCGCACACCTTTCGTACTCCTCCAACGCCTGCGCGGGTGCACCGTTCTTTTCGTAGACCGAGCCCAGATAAAAGTGTATGTAAGGCTCATTGGGATGCGCCTTGGCAAGCGGTTGAAGTGCTGCCAACGCATCACCGAAGCGTCCCTCCTGAAACTTGGTAACACCCTGGTAGAACTCCGCTTCCACATCGTCTGGGTGGAGGTGCAAGGCTGAAGTCAGTGCCGAATCCGCACCCGCATAGTTGCCGACGAAGATATCGCACTTGGCCAGAGTCATCTGTCCCAGGATAAGGTTCGGCTGCTCTTGCACCAGCCTTGTCAATAGGGGTACGGCGCCGGCACACTTGCCCTCGGCGGCCATTTGCGAAGAGTGGGTTAAGATCTGGTAGCTCTTCAGTTCGTCTTTAGGGTCGGGCAGGGATGGCCCGGGAGCGCCCGGGACGGGGGCACTTGCCGTGCCCACATAGCCAAGCGACGCCAGTTCCTCAACGTCACCGGGAGAGGCCACTGCCTGCCGCACCGGGTCCTTTGGTGTGATCCGTGCGACCAAACCATCAAACTGACCCTTCAATTCCAGCGCTGTGCTTCTCTTTGTCAAATAGAGATTATGTAGCTCCTGGGGGTCGGCAACCAGGTCATAGAGTTCCGGTTTGGGAGCATCAATGTATTTGTAGCGCGCAGTGCGCAATGCCCGCAGGCCGCTCGAACCGTATTCGGTAGGGTAAAAGCTTTCGGCATAAGCGTTGCCCGTCGCGGACCCCGCCGCCTTTCCCAGAATCAGGGAGAGCAATCCATTTCCCTGCATTGTGGGCGAGGTCGGGATGCCCAGGAATTGCAACATCGTGGGGGCAATGTCAATGGTTCTAACCGGCGGACTGATGCGTCGAGGTGTAATGCCGGCGCTGTGCGGCGGCTTGATGATCAGGGGGACCAGCAAGGTGGTGTCGTAAACGAAATACCCGTGGGTATGCTCGCCGTGCTCGCCGAAACTCTCACCGTGATCCGACGCGGCCACAATCAATGCGGAATCGTAAAGTGAGTGCTGCTTGAGGTATTCGAGAAACTTCCCCATCGCATAATCGGCATACGCAATCTCGCCGTC
>JARLGN010000366.1 GCA_031292775.1 Acidobacteriota bacterium
GGATTGAAAGACCATGGTCACTCGCCGGCGGACGTCCATCAGTTCTTCTTCGCTCAACGCGGAAACCTCGCGGCCCGCCACCAGCACTTTACCCGCGTCCGGCTTCAGAAAGCCCAGGATGTGCTTCAACGTTACGCTTTTACCCACGCCGCTGCGCCCCAGAATCGCCACCATCTCGCCGCGCTTGACTTCAAAGCTCACGTCGTCAAGCACCGGCTGATCATCAAACGACTTCGACACGTGCAGGAATTCGATGTACGGCTGCGCGCGCGGCGGGGAATGGGGTTCATCAGTCATGAGAAACAATTATGGATTATGAATTCTGAATTATGAAGCACGAATCGCGATGTCCGGCATTTAGGGTCGGAGCGAAAGGCTCTAAATCTAGTGGCAGTCCATGGCCAAGCTGGCCCAAACTACAGTTGATCCAACCCGGGATCAGATGCGGCTACGCGGCCAACCGTGCGGGGAGGCTGCGCCTTCCACTGGAGTTTCTACATTTGTGATGCGTGTCGGTATCCCCCTTTGGGGAATTGCGCGTGTCATTTTCAATCCACTGCCCTCGCCCCCTTGGGGGAGAGGGTGGCTCGCAACCGGCGCTTTCACCAGCCGGGGCGAGACGGGTGAGGGGGTCAAAACAATATTGCCGAATCCGTACTTGACCTCGTGCATTCATCCGTATTGATACCGGCCCACTCCTCCACCTCCTTGCGGTCCCCCCTCTCCCCCAAAAGTGGGCGAGGGATGAAGAATCGTAAGTTTAGCGTTGCCTTCGTGATCGCACGCGGCAAAACCGCGTCCACATCCCAGCAAAATCGGGGCTCGTCTTCTTATATTAGTAAAATCTAATCTTGTTATGCACAACGGTAATACCTAAGGTATGGGACGAAAGTGCTATTGAGATAACCGTTCGAACAGGTCTAATCTAGTATTGTATTATTTCTATGTAAACTCTAATGAAGAGACTGTCCCCCCATGCGCGCTAGAAAGACGTTAAGCCCAATCCTTCTTGTCTTTTTGTCCTGTTTGGTCTCATGGTCACAAACTCCGCCCAACCTTGAGCAACGCCGGGACCTCCTCAGTGCCCGTCCCATCGACAGAGTGTTGCAGCAAATCGACGACGAACAACGGGTCGCACTCCCCCACCATATACATCCACTGGCAAGGCCCCAGAACTTGGTCGGCCCGGTCCTGCCGAATCAGCCCATGGAGAAGATGGTGCTGGTTCTACGCCCCGATCCTGCGCAAGAGGAGGCGCTGGATGAGTTAATCCGAGCGCAGCAGGACCCCGCTTCGCCTTTCTACCACCAATGGCTCACGCCCGAAGCCTTCGGCGAGCGGTTCGGGGTTTCGCAGAGCGATTTGGACCAGGTCGCGGGCTGGCTGGAAATGCACGGGATGAAAGTGGACGAAATTCCCCCCTCGCGCCGCTCCATCATATTCAGTGGTACATCCGGACAGGTGGAGACGGCCTTTCACACCCAGATGCGGAAATATTCCGTCAGGGGGCACATACACTTTGCCAATGCCACCGACCCGGAGATTCCCCAAGCCCTGGCGGGAGTGGTGATCGGGATCGTCTCCCTTCACGATTTTCACAGTGCGCCGCAACACACCATGGCTCCGGCCTTCACTTTGGCGAATGGCGCTCACATTCTAGTGCCCGGGGATTGGGACACGATCTACGACGTGACGCCTCTTTACAGCCAGGGACTTGATGGCATCGGCCAATCTATTGCCGTCGTGGGGCGCACGGACGTCAGCTTGACCGATGTGCAGACCTTTCGCACGAACGCCGCCCTCCCCACCAATTCAATCAACGTGCCGCAGAAGATCTTTGTGGATGGCATCAACCCCGGAATGCCGGATTGTGGGGACGAGGAGGAGGCCGCCCTGGATGTCGAGTGGGCGGGGGCGATTGCCAGGAACGCCACCATCAAGTTCGTCAGCGCGGCGTCCGGGGCGACGGACGGGGTCATCCTGGCAGCCCAATACGCGGTTGCAAACAATGTAGCGCCGATTGTGACCATGAGTTATGGCCACTGCGAGAACACGCTATCCGGAGGGGGATTGCACCTTTGGGGTGATCTGTGGTCCCAAGCCGCCAGCCAGGGACAATCGGTTTTCGTCTCCTCGGGCGACACGGGCGCGGCTGGTTGCGATCTTGCCGAACAGGTAACCGCGACCCAGGGGAAATCCGTCAACGCCATTTGCTCCACTCCCAACAGCACCTGCGTGGGCGGCACGGAATTCAACGACATCAACAATCCCGGTGTCTATTGGTCGGCAACGAATGGCCCCGGGCAGGCTTCCGTGCTCAGCTACATTCCGGAACTTGCCTGGAACGAAACCTCATGGTCAGGAATGATCGGCACGGCCTCAGGAGGCGGAATCAGTACCGTCTACGCGAAACCCGGTTGGCAGTCTGCGCCGGGAGTTCCCTCCGGCGCCATGCGATACGTCCCCGACATTGCCGCGACGTCGGCGGTTAACGATGCCTACGTGATCCAGGTTCAGGGTGCGGCCTATTATGCGGGCGGCACCTCCGCCGCCACGGCATCACTGGCAAGCGTGATGGCCCTGGTCCTCCAAAACGCCGGAGCACCACTGGGAAGCGTCAACCCGGGGCTGTATACGCTGGCCAGCCAGCAAGCGGCCGGGGGCCCGGCAGTTTTCCACGACGTCACCTCCGGCAACAACACCGTGCCCGGAGTCTCGGGCTACAGCGCGGGCACTGGCTACGATATGGTCACCGGACTGGGTTCAATCGACGCATTCCTGCTGGTCAATAGCTGGAGCAACATCCGTGCTTCGAATTTTACCCTGGCCTCAACTTCCTCCAGCCTCACGGTTTCACCCAACAGTTCAGCCACCGCAACCCTGACCATGAGCGCGCAGGGCGGGTTCAATTCACCCGTCACCCTGTCCGCGGCCGGCGCTCCCTCTGGCGTAACGGTAGCATTCACTTCCCCCACCCTCACCCCCGCCGCGCCGGCGACGATGACCGTGACCGCGGACGCCAACGTGGTAGCGAGCAGTTGTCCCATCGCCGTTACCGGAACAGGTGGGGGATTCAAGCGGACGGTGGCATTTGCGCTGACGGTTGCGGCGCCCAATTTCACCCTGACGCCGAGCCCGGCGAGCGCCAGCGTCAATGTGGGCAACTCGACATCGTTTACCCTGACCTTGGCCGGGTTGAACGGATTCAATTTGCCGGTGGCATTGTCGATCGGCGGAACCCCGCAGGGTGTTACGGCAACTCTTTCGCCCGCCAGAGTTACGCCCGGCTATAGCAGCACCTTAACGGTGTCAGTGGCCTCGGGGACGGTGGCCGGAACCTACGCCTTGGTCGTAACAAGTACGGGCGGGAATATAACGCAAACTCAAAGCGTCGTCGTGACGGTGGCGAATCCCAATTTAACCCTGGCATCGAGTGCCGCAAGTGCGAGCCTGGCGCCAGGCGGGTCGGTCCGCTTAACTCTCACCACCACTGCCGGGACGGGATTCAATTCGACCGTGTATTTCTCGGTCAGCGGAGTTCCCACGGGTGTCACGGCGAGCTTTAGCCAGAACAGCATCGCGGCACCGGGCACGGGTAGCAGCACCTTAACCTTGTCTGCGGACGCTTCGGCCCCAGCGGGCGTTTTCACGCTGACAATAGTCGCCGTAGGCGGAGGAACTACTAAGCTCCTGACGTTCAGCCTCACGATTCTATCCCCAAGTCTTACGCTTGCTTTAGGCGCGGCGGGCATCGGGGTGATGCCGGGGGAATCACTGTCAACCACCGTGGCCACCACGGCGGCGAACGGATTCAACTCCATAATTACGCTCTCGGCCAACGGACTTCCGGTTGGAGCTACGGCGACCTTTAGCCCATCCACGATCGCCGCTCCCGGCACGGGGGGTAGCACCATAACCATTTCAGCGGGGTACGGAGCAGCTCCGGGCGTGTATACCCTGACCGTGGCAGCCGCGGGAGGAGGGCTCACCCGATCTCAAACGCTTATTCTTACCATCCTGGCGCCCGATTTCTCCCTGACGCTGACACCCAGCGCTACCAGCGTGAGTGTGGCGCCCGGCGGATCGACGCAGATTACTGTTTCCACGGTGGTGGTGAGTGGATTCAATTCGGCCATTGGGTTGTCGGTGACGGGGGCCCCCGAGAGCGTTACCGCGAGTCTTTCCCCCGCCAGCATTGCAGCTCCGGGCAGCGGTAGCAGCACACTTACGATAACCGCGGCCCCCGGAGCGTCAGCCCTATCCGGCACGCTGACCATCACGGCTTCGGGCGGGGGAACAATCCGCACCCAGACCCTCAACGTGACGGCATCCCCCACCAGCGGGCACTAGCATAGTGGGTCGCAAATGGCGGCGCATTTAATTTTCAGGATCGGGGTTGTAGCGCGCACCTGGAGGTCAGCAATCGATGTAGGGCCCAACAGCGTTCGGCCCGGCCCAGCGCTGCTGGGCCCTCATGTGCCGACCTCAAGGTCGCCACTACATTTCTCTGCGGCGCCCAGGCAGGCTGGGCAAGGGTCAACACGATCGACAGCATAAAGAGGGTCAGGGTTTTGCGGAATCTCATGGCCACCTCACGCGGCTGTCGGATCCTTCTGTATCGCCGCCATCCCGGCGGCTTCTTCCGGTGCCGGCAGGATGCCGGCGTTACGCAGGAATCGTGTTATGCGGCAGAAACGATGGGCAGATTCTACTCCAAACGGGGGGAATTGCTATCTTTACCGCAAGAGCTTCACCACTGAGGCACTGAGGCGCTGAGGAAGGAGTACAGTAGACGGTAGACAGTACGCAGGCGCAAAACCTGCGGCTATTCATTTATGCCTTTTGCGCTTTGCCTTTTGACTTTCTCTTGCTTCTCTGCGCCTCCGCGCCTCTGCGGTGAAAACAAAGTAGGCTCTAACTCTGGTTTAATTCACTTGACAAGAGTATCGATATGGTATACAGTGAAGCGTGGTTTCAATGTAGGCGCCCCCCATGTCCCTGGTAAAACCCCGCGTCATGACTCCGGCCCGCTGGGCCGCCAACCGCCGCAACGCCTTAAAATCCACCGGCCCCCGCACGGCCCGCGGCAAGGCTGCCTCCAAGCTGAACGGCCTGCGGCACGGGCACTGCTCGCCCATTTACCGCCAGTTCTGGCTTGCCTTGTTGGAGGCTCCGCCCGGCCCCCCCGTCGCGACGACGATACGCACCCTATTGATGAGAGAAGAAACCGGCAACCCCGTGTTTGCAGAGCTCATTGACGTACGCTACGGGATGGAACTGGAAGATCAAGCATACGCGCAGCGGCTGCGGCGTCTTTCCAGACGGGCACTTCGCGACCCCGAGCGAAGCCTAGAAGCTGTTGAAAACAATGGGTCGAGCCAAAGCCAAGAAATTGTAAAGCTGACAACTTATTGAAATTAAATGCCTTACACAAATTTCCCTTAATATTATAGAAAATAAAGGTAGATAGCAGCGCACCCCCCCCTCCGGGGGATTCAAAATTCAAGATTCAAAATTCAAGACTACGGAGTCTCGTGTCCCGAGTCCCGAATGCCAAGTTTCAATTCCAGATGCCAGCGATCGTGCCGTGCCCCGAACCACGAGCCCCGCATCCCGAAACCCGAGCCCCGTGTCCCTTGCCCCGAAACCCGTTTCCCGAGTCCCGAATCCCGTGCTCTTAGTACCGCCACAGGAAGTAGAGGGTCATCCCGGTGCCGACGCAGATCACCGAGGCGCGGACCCAGCGGGGGTCAATCTTCTGGGCGTAGTGGGCGCCGCCATAGCCTCCAGCCACCGCGCCGACGATCATCAGAATCCCTTGCGGCCAGACTACTTGCCGGGCGGCGATGAACGTCACCACGGCCGCGCCGTTGATGGCCGTGCCCAGTATCGCTTTCAGGCCATTCATGGTGTGGATATCATCGATGTGCATCATCTCGAGCATGGCCAGCATCAGGATGCCCATTCCGCCGCCGAAGAACCCCCCGTAAAGAGCGATGAAGAACTGCACCCCGGTAAGGCCAACAATGATGGGCCAGGAAGGCGGGCCCGACCGTTTAAACACCTGCCCAAGCTTACGGGTCAGCCGCTTCCCAAAGGCAAAGAGCAGAGTGGCGAGTCCAAACAGGTAGGGAACCAGGGTCATGAAAGTGGCTTGCGGAGTGTGCAGAAGCACCACGGCGCCCACCACACCGCCAACGATGCTGATGATAATCAGCGGCGCCATGACGCGCGCCGACCGGGGCAGACGCTTCCAATAGGAGAAGACGCTTGCCACCGACCCCGGCCAGACCGCCACCGTGTTGGTGGCATTGGCGGGAATGGGAAGAACTCCGGTAAAGATGAGCGCGGGGAAAGAGAAGAAACTTCCGCCCCCGGCGACAGAGTTCATGGTGCCGGCCAGGACCGCAGCAACGAAAAGCAGGATTGCATGAGGGAAGGTCATATTTCGTTTATCGGGACACGGGATTCGGGATACGGGACACGGGGCTCGCAACCCGGCATTTGCGGTCCGGGCGCGACACCATTTCTAGATGCGGGTTGTAGTGTTCGTATCTCAGCCATCAGTCAGAATGAAGCGCGTGTCCCGAATCCCGCTACTGCTCTGCCGGCAACGCTTCCTGGTTGCGGGTCAGGCCTGTCAGTAGAAATTTGCCATCATGGGAGAAAACCGGGTGGTACACATAACGCCGGTCCGGCTTGAGCAATTCGAACTCATGTTCGTTCCGCGACCCGGCATGCGGCTCAGGCGCGCTGAAGACTTCATCCTGAAGGAACTCCGAAAAGTTATTCTGGATGAAGCTGCGGAACCCATCGAGGGTGGGCGAATCTGCCTTCAGGAATTCCTTGGGAGCCACCAGCGCATAGGCAGCGCGAAAATCGCGCAGATGAAGGGCCGAAATAAAACGATAGAGAGTGTAATCCTCGTTGGCGGAGTACTCCGTCTTCGCAGGAGCAAAACCCTTCCCGTCCCAACGATAAACTGCGCGCGCCTGGAAGCCGCGAGTGCCATTCACTTCAACCTGCAGGAGCCCCGGATCGGCCCGTCCGGTCACCACCATCTCCGCCGGTCCGTTGGGTTGCTCATGGAAAGCCACCTTGCCATGAAGAAGAGGCTCGTACCTGCTGTCGTCTGCCTGGGCATCCCACAGCAACACAGCGGTATGATTCTTGACCTGAAACACGGCTGGGTAGGAGGCCGCGGGGACAGACTCCCGGGTCAAGACAACCAATCCTCGCCCTGTCGACGGACCCAGATTGACCAGTATAGGTGTAACATTATCAACGGCGGCTACAAGGCGGGAGGCCTTCCAGTGCGCGCCATCCCAGGAAAGCAGATAGATGGCCCAGATGGGCCGGGAGTCGGCAGCAGGCACCACGTCCGAACCCACGCTGATATCTGGAATGGCCCACTTCAAAAGCAATTCCGGTACGCCATCGCCGTCCAGGTCGCCAATCGCCGCAAGGGTGTTGGGCGGAGTGCCAGCCGCAGCGCCCTCCAGCCTTTCCCCGATGTGCAGCGCCTTCGACAAGGCAGCTACGTCCCTGGTCGTCACGCCCTGCATGGCAGCGGTGATTTTGGGCAGAAGGTCATCAGGCAGGTTGGGCGGCGCTTGAGCTTCCGGCAAAGGTGGTTCAGGGAGAGTTTCCTGAGCCCGGGACGAGGCCGCAAACATCAGGAGGCAGGCTGCGAAAACCAGAGTCAACAGACGAAAGTCGCGGACAATCTGGACGGTCGACGGCCGATGCTCACTCCAGCGCGTTGTCATGGTGGCCCAAGATTATAAGGTATGCAGAGACCAAGGACAAATCTGAATTTCAATCAGTTGGGCGGGGACAAGGCCGCGAGATGGTCAATTAGCCAGGAAGAGAAACAAAAGTAATAATTTCAATATCTTACCGCCAAGGCTAGAAATAGCTAATCAAGATAGGACAAAATTGGCACTCGACACGCTAGAGTGCCAATTCACTGAATTCAGACTTGATTTAGGTCTTGACAGATGAGGCTGTAAGAGATAGATTAGCAGTCGCAATAGGTGAGTGCCAAGCGTCGCGAATCCAAATCGCGGGGCGCGTTGGAATCAACCCATTAGCGTGTAATTGTACCAGCCCGACTGGCTTCCGGGCGGGGGCAGAAGTCGCCAAGGTTCGGCGGATCCAGTCACGGGCAAATCTGAGGAGGAAAGGAGATTACAACATGACAGTGAGACCTCTTCATGATCGACTGATAGTGAAGCGGGTGGAAGAGAAGGAAACTATCAAGGGTGGGATCATCATCCCCGACTCGGCAAAAGAGAAGCCGCAGGAGGGCGAGGTGATCGCTGCAGGCAACGGCAAAAAGACGGAAGACGGGAAGATCATCCCTCTGGACGTGAAAGCGGGCGATCGCATCCTGTTCGGCAAATACTCCGGCACGGAGATCAAGGTTGACGATCACGAATACCTGATCCTGCGCGAAGACGAAGTTCTGGGAGTTATCGAAGGGGCAAAAGCGGCAGCGGGCAAGAAATAATTGCGGCCGCACGTTGATTGCGGCGACTCGCTCTGGAAAGGGCAAAGTGCGCCGCGATGACACATCCGAACTAATTAACTCCGCCATCCCGATGCAGTAGATCGGGAGGGGAGCAAAGAAATTGGAGGGAGGCAAGATGGCAAACGCAAAACAGATTGTACACGGCGAAGAGAGCCGCCAGGCTATTCTCCGGGGCGTGAATAAGCTGGCAGACGCTGTGAAGGTGACCTTGGGTCCCAAGGGCCGGAATGTGGTTCTGGACAAGAAATTCGGCTCCCCCCTGATCACAAAAGATGGCGTGACCGTGGCCAAGGAGATCGAGCTTAAAGATCCCCTGGAAAACATGGGCGCGCAGATGGTACGCGAAGTGGCTTCCAAGACCTCGGACGTAGCCGGTGATGGCACCACGACGGCGACGGTTCTGGCGCAGTCGATTTACAAGGAAGGCTGCAAGACCGTGGCCGCAGGCGCGAACCCGATGGCGATCAAGCGTGGAATTGAGATGGCCGTGCGCGCCGTTTGTGGATACGACGAGACCCAGAAGGATGGCTCGAGGAAGCACGTAAAGGGCGAACTCGAGAAGATCTCCAAGCCCGTTGAGGGCTCGATGATCGCGCAAGTTGGCGCCGTTTCCGCCAACAACGACTCGACCATCGGCACCATCATTGCCGAAGCCATGAAGAAGGTCGGCAAGGACGGCGTCATCACGGTTGAAGAATCGAAGACCATGGAGACAACGCTGGAAGTGGTCGAAGGTATGCAGTTCGACCGCGGCTACCTGTCACCGTACTTCGTTACCGATCCCGAGCGCATGGAGTGCGTACTCGAAAACGCGCTGGTGCTGATTCATGAGAAGAAGATCAGCTCCATGAAGGACCTGCTCCCCTTGCTCGAGCAGATTGCCAAGAGCGGCAAACCCCTGTTGATCATTGCCGAGGAAGTCGAGGGCGAAGCCCTGGCAACCCTGGTGGTGAACAAACTGCGCGGAACGCTGCAGGTTTCCGCGGTGAAGGCGCCGGGCTTCGGCGATCGTCGCAAGGCCATGCTGGAGGATATCGCTATCCTGACCGGCGGCAAGGCGATCACGGAAGATCTGGGCATCAAGCTTGAGAACGTGAAGCTTGAGGACCTGGGCCGCGCCAAGAAGATCACGGTGGACAAGGACAACACCACCATCGTGGAAGGCGGGGGCAAGTCGGCTGAGATCGAAGGCCGCGTAAAGCAGATCCGCACCCAGGAGGAAGACACCACCTCCGACTATGATCGCGAGAAGCTGCAAGAACGGCTCGCGAAACTGGTCGGCGGCGTCGCCCAGATCAAGGTGGGCGCGGCAACCGAGACCGAGATGA
>JARLGN010000367.1 GCA_031292775.1 Acidobacteriota bacterium
AAGGTGGAAGGCGCCAACATCTCCGATTCCGATAAGAAGCTCATCCTCGGCGGGAACCTGCGCCGATTGCTCGCGCCGATGCTGCGGAAGAAAGGGTACAAGGTATGATCATCGATACCAACGTATACCTTTCGCGTTGGCTGTTTCGACGCCTGCCGGGCGATGAGCCTGAGGCCCTGGTGGCCAAACTGCGCCAGCGGAACGTGGTGCAGGCGTGGGCAGGGTCCTTTGATGGACTGCTGCACCGCGATATTGCTGGCGTTAACATCCGGCTCGCCCAAGCCTGCCGCACTTATGGCCAAGGCATTCTGGTTCCCTTTGGATCGATCAACCCCAAGCTACCCGACTGGCAGGAAGACGTTCGGCGTTGCCAGGAAGAGCATAAGATGCTGGGAATTCGCCTGCACCCCAACTATCACGGATACGGCCTTGGTGACCCGGTTTTTGCGGAGTTATTGAAGTTGGCTACGGCCCGCCGGTTGATCGTGCAGATCGCTTTATGCATGGAGGATGAGCGCACGCAAGCGCCGCTGATGCGTGTTTCTCCCGTGGATATTACCCCGCTTGCGGAGGTCGTAACAAATACGCCGGACCTGCGCTTGGAGTTGTTGAATCGCACTTCCCGCATCAGTCAGGAACAATTCCGGGCGGTGCTCGCCGCGGGAGACGTCTATACGGATATCTCCATGGTGGAAGGCGTCGCAGGTGTTGCTCGTATCATACAAGAGGTTCCGCTTCCGCGAGTCCTATTCGGCTCGTACTACCCCTTCTATGATTTTGAGTCAGCTCTCCTCAAGATTCAGGAATCCGGCTTGGACGAGGGGTCGCAGAAGGGCATTTGCGAGGGCAATGCGCGGCGACTGATGGGGCCAGGCGGTACCGCGAGGTAGGCGGAAGGCCGAAGAGACGTGTAGCGCGGACCTGCTCATTAGGTCCGCGGTTCGTGCTCGAAAGGTATGGGAAAGCCGTGGACCTAAGGAAGAAGGCCGGCGCTACAAAGGCAGGAAAGACGTATGAGAAAGCCGAAAGCCACCAAGCCGCATGGGGTATCGCGCCGCGATTTTTTTAAAACCACAGGCGCGGGGTTGCTGGCATCAGAAGTTGTGGCGGCGCCGGCCAGTCGTGCGGCCAAGCCGCAGGCTTCGCCGGTCCGCTTTGTGCCTGCGAGCGGGCTTACGCAACTCTCGGCGAATCTGTATGTGCTGCGCGACTCCTGCAATGTGTATGTACTCAAGAACGGGAACCGCGCGCTGCTGATTGATTTTGGCTCCGGACACGTCCTGAACCTGCTCGGGCAGATTGGCGTGACCAAGGTTGACGCCATCCTGCACACGCATCATCACCGCGACCAATGTCAGGGGGATGCGCGGGCGGTGGCGGAGCACATTCCAATTCACGTGCCCGCCCACGAACGGCACCTTTTTGAGGATGCGGAGAATTTCTGGCGGAACCGGCGCGTGTTCCACATGTATTACGTTGCGAATGACTTCTTCACAATTACACACAACCTGCCCGTAGCCGGCGCGTTGCGGGACTACGAGACTTTCCGCTGGGGCTCCTACGAATTTCTGATCTATCCCACGCCAGGCCACACCATCGGCTCCATCAGCCTGGTGGGAACGATTGACGGCCGGAAGACGGCCTTTACGGGCGACCTGATTCACTCGCCCGGCAAGGTTATTACCCTGCATGACCTGCAATATCAATATATGAGTACGGATGGAGTGGATTTTGCCACCTTCTCATTGCAGCGGATGCGGGAACTGGCGCCGCAGTTCATCTGCCCTTCACACGGCGAGCCGTTTACGAGTGTGGATTCGGGGTTCACGGATCTGATCGGCAGAATGCGCGAGTGGGTACGTGCCTACGATCCGGGCGCTTCACTGACCATGGACAACCAGCCTTTTGCCGTTACGCCGCACCTGATTGCATCCTATCAGACCACGTCGTGCTTTTATGCGGTGATCAGCGACAGCGGCAAGGCTCTGTTCGTGGATTACGGTTCGGCGAGCTATAACTTCATCGAGAGTTCGCTAAGGTCTCTGCCTTCGCACGATCGCCTGCGCTTCATTGCCCACACCATTCCGGCCCTCGAGGCCCGCTACGGGCTGAAGTCCGTGGACGTGGCCATGCCCAGCCACATGCACGACGACCACTTAAATGGCTTTCCCTATCTTGTCCACCACCACGGCGCCAAAGTGTGGTGCTACGAAAACATGGTCGACATTCTTGAAAACCCGCGCGGGAACAATCTGGGATGCACCCTGGCTGAGGTTATCAAGGTGGACCGCTCGTTTAGACATGGGGAAAAGTTCAAGTGGGAGGAGTTTGAGTTTGAGGTTTGCCACTCGCCCGGCCACACGGAATTTCAGATGGCGCTATTTGCGGAGATTGACGGCGCGCGCATCGCATTTACCGGTGACGCCGTTCATCCTGCCAACGGCGGAGCACCGTACCAGCTTCGCCACAACGTGATTTTCCGCAATTGGGTGGAGAGTGACAGCCACGTCCGTGCCATCCGCAACATTCTGGAACACGAGCCCAATATCATCGCGCCAGGTCACACCAAACCCTACGTTGCCAACAAGGCGGATCTGGAAGACTTAAAGCGCCGGTGCGAGCAGGAAGGGCAGTACTTCAAGGATGTGATTGCCGACCCGGATACGAACTTCGGCCTGAACCCCAGTTGGGCGCGGCTCTATCCGTACCAACTGGCGGCCAAGGCTGGTTCAACGTCTACGCTGGAATTGAGGGTGCGCAATTACCGCGCAAAGCCAATGCACTTGGAAGCGGGGCTCGTGTTGCCGGAAGGGTGGAATGCCTCCCCGGATATTGCCACACTTGATGTGCCCGCGGGCAGCGATGGCAAAACTGGATTCACCGTAACAATTCCAGATAGCTGGGACCCCACCCGGCCGCGTGTTGCAGTTGCGGCGGATGTGATGGCGGATGGGCAATACCTGGGGCAGATTGCCGAAGGTGTGGTGGATATTGAATTTGCGTGAGGCTGGAACGGTGTGCCGTCGTTCTCGGACCCACTGAGAGGTCTTTTTTGGCAAGCTCTAAAGTCGGTCCCTACGAAAGATAGAACTCCTGATGCGAGGAAGCATCTGATGAAACCGATCAAAATCGTTTTACTCTGTGCAATGTTTCTTATCTCCTATTCCGCTTCTGCGCAGGAGGCCATTCATGACCCCCTCCTCCGCTGGATGAACCAGATCGCTCAGCAGCAACTCCAAGCCCGCCAAAGGGTGATTGATCAAATCCACACAGTGGCACAGGCCGAGCACCGCAAACAAGAGGTTCGTGAAAAGCTCCTGGAACTCTTGGGTGGTTTACCCGATTACAGCGGGCCCCTGAATGCCAGGATCACAGGCCAGATTCAGGCGGACGGCTACACTATCGAGAAAGTACTCTTCCAAAGTCTGCCGAATTTCTATGTCACTGGAGATCTGTACAGGCCCAATAAGCCAGGCCGTTATCCCGCCATTCTCTATCAATCCGGGCATACGCAAGAGGGAAAGCCTGAGCCACAGAGGGCGGCCGCCAATCTGGCTTTGAAAGGGTTTGTGGTGCTGGCTACCGATCCCATTGGCCAGGGTGAAAGGGAGCAATCGTACGATCCGCAACTTTCGGGAGCCTTGGGCGGATGGTCGGTTCCCGAGCATGTCCAGGCAGGGGCACAGGCCATTCTGATTGGCGAGAGTGCGGCCCGCTTCTTCATTTGGGATGCGAAGAGAGGCATCGACTACCTGGTCAGTCGGCCCGACGTGGACGCCAACCGTCTTGGCGCCGCAGGCTGCTCGGGCGGGGGAGCACTGACGACCTTCATTGGCGCAATGGACCCGAGGCTTAAGGCGGTCATTCCCGCCTGCTACCCCAACTCCTATCAGTTGTTGTTTGCCGGCCCTGACCCGGATACGGAGATGAGTTTTCCCCAATTTTTGGTAAGCGGTCTCGACGTGGCGGACTATGTGGAAGTCACCGCACCCACGCCATGGCTAATCCAGGCGACACAGGAAGACTACTTTACGCCCGCGGGGGGACGTCTGGTTTATGAGGAAGCCCGGCATTGGTACGGCATTTACGGAGCTGAGGATAAGATTGACTTTTTCATCGGACCGGGCACCCACGGGACTCCACTGGTCAGCCGCGAAGCTGTCTATAAGTGGATGATTCGCTGGCTCAAGGAAGGCCAGGGTGATTTTCACGAACAGCCCGTCCACCTCTATAACAATTTCGAACTACTGGTCACTCCCACCGGCCATGTGGATGATATTCCGGGAAGCCGCAAAGTCTATCAATTGATCCTCGATGATTTTCACGCCAGGATGTGCCCGGGAACGATTCCCGAACTGCAAGCTGAATTGCGCAAGTTGAAGATCCCCACCGATGGCTCCTCCCCGGAAACAAAGTTCATGGATGAGTCGAACGCGGGGGAAGTTCGGCGCCAGCACATTCGGTTTGAGAGTGAGGCCGGGGTCGAGATTGATGGAAAGCTCTACGTCCCTTCTTCGCCGGGACGAAAGCCGGCGGTGTTGCTGTTGGTGGACAGCGGCACGTACTTTCAGGCTGCAAGCACCGACTCACTGGCCAATAGGATGGCAAAGAAAGGCCGCGTGGTTCTTACCCTCGAACCGCGCGACTCACCAGGAGAAATGACCGATGCCCCATTTGTGGGGAATTGGGTCACCAATTCAAGGGCCAACCAGATTGGGCTCAATCTGCCGGCGATGCGGGCCCATGACATTCTGCGCGGAGTCGATCTTCTATCGGCGCGCAGTGACGTTGACCCGGCCTCCATTCGCGCGGGCGCGCGCGGAGTAAAAGGCGTGTGGCTGTTGCTCGCGGCGGCGGCGGACCCACGGATCGGCAAGGTCTGGCTGGACCGAAGTCCCTATAGCCTGCGAGCCGCGCTGGAAAACACTCTCAATATGCGGTTGTTCGATGCCGTGATTCCCGGCTTTGCGCTGCATTGGGACTTGGACGATCTTACCAAGGCCATGGGGGACAGGCCGGTGATGTGGACGGACCCGGCGAACTGGATGAACCGGATTGTGAACCTTCACGGTCCCTATCAGTATCGCTACATTCTGGGCGATACCACGGAACTCGCCGACGCCCAGGACGACGCTTACATTGACGAGTTTTTGAAATGATCGGCAATCGAGTGATTAGCGGAAGAACGCCTTACAGCGGGTAAGAAGATTACTGCGGATAACCACCCCGTCGCTCGGCGCGCCACCCCAGCTGATCTGAGGAGCGGAGCCGCTCAAAAAACTCCCCTGCTGATTCAGGAGGGGTGGCGCGTCGAGCGACGGGGTGGTCTGAAACCGGCAGTGTTGATCCGGGTATCGGAGGAGGGCTTTATGGAGCAGATATCCAGAAGGGAATTTACTAAACGCACGGCTGCCGCAGGCCTGGCAGCGGCACTGAGCAGTACGCGCATCTTGGGTGCAAACGACCGCATTCGGGTGGGATTTATTGGCGTGGGTAACCGTGGCGATCAGGTCCTCGACGGATTCCTCGCGCAGAAGGACGCGGACGTGGTGGCCGTCTGCGATTTGTGGCAGCCGTATCTCGATTTCGCTTCCAAGAAAATCGGCACAAGTCCGCAGCAATTTAAGGATTACCGCAAGCTGCTCGACATGAAGGATCTCGACGCGGTTGCGGTCTGCACGCCGGACCATTGGCATGCCTTGCAGATGATTCATGCTTGCCAGGCGGGGAAGGATGTGTACGTGGAAAAGCCGCTGGCCCTTCGTGTCGCGGAAGGACGCCGGATGGTGGAAGCGGCGCACAAGTATAAACGCGTTACGCAGGTGGGCTTGATGCGTCGCTCAGGGCCAAAATTGAAGGAGGCCGCGGAATTTTTGCGGGGCGGTGGGATCGGCAAAATCACGGCGATTCGTAGCTTCGACATCCAGAACGAATGGCCGAATGGCCTCGGCAATCCTCCGAATGGAGAGCCGCCCGACGGGCTGGATTGGGAAGCGTGGCTGGGTCCAGCGCCCAAAGTTCCTTACAACATTAACCGCACGTTTTATCGCTTCCGCTGGTTCTACGACTATTCCGGCGGCCAGATAACAAATTTCGGCACGCACTATCTGGATTTCTCCCACTGGCTGCTGGGGCATGATGCACCCCTGTCAGTAACAGCCATAGGGGGCAAGTACGCGGTCGAGGATAACCGTGAAATCCCCGACACGGCGGAAGTCATCTGGGCGTATCCCGGGAACACGCTAATTACCTTCGCGCAGATCAATGCCAACGGCGCCCCGCCCGCGCCGCGCGATTGCAACATGGAGATCCGGGGTACCAAGGGGACCTACTATATGAATTGGAACGGGTACGAAGTTGTGCCGGACCCCGTTTCCGGAATGGATTTCCCCGCGCTCAGCCCTCTCGACCGTGCTGCCAACGACTGGCGAAAGTCCCACAAGGCAGTGATCGAGCCTCGCAAGATTGAAGAAGACGATGCCACTCCTCAGCACGCCAGGAATTTCCTTGATTGCGTGCGGAGCCGGGAAACCTGCAACTGCGATATCGAAACCGGCCACCGGAGCACCGTGGCCACGCTGATTGCCGACATCGCGCTGAAAACTCAGATGCACCTGCAGTGGGACAGTGAGGCGGAACGGTTTACCAACAGCGAGGTGGCGAACCGACACCTTAATTATCACTATCGTTTGCCCTACAAGTTACCGGAGGTATAGGGACGATGCCATTCGCCTTGCGAGGTTCAGGAAGTTGATTTTCATTTTGTAGGTTGGTGACCCCCTCACCCGTCCCGCACCGGCTGGTGAGAACACCGGTTGCGGGCCACCCTCTCCCCCAAGGGGGCGAGGGCAGTAAATTCAAATCACCTCTCCCCTCGCCCCCTTGGGGGAGAGGGGCCGGGGGTGAGGGGGTCGAGAGTTTCAGCTCGTCTCA
>JARLGN010000368.1 GCA_031292775.1 Acidobacteriota bacterium
CAAAAAAAACAGGGCCAATCCCGTTTAACGAGGTTGGCCCTGAGATCTTGCGATCAAGAAACTATCAGATGTTTCCTCGTTCCATTCCACTTTGAAAACCGGGGGGGGAATTGCCTGATCCCCCCAGATTTCATGATGGTTTAGAACTCCAGCCGGAGGCCCATGGTAATGGTACGAGCGCCGTCTTGCGGGCCCGTGGGACGGCCGAAGTTCGCGCTATTCAGGGTCGTCGTGATTCCGCCGAAAGCCGTACGGTTGAAGGGATTGAACATGTTTAGCGAGTACTTCAACTGGACGGCCTCCCAAACCTTGATCTCCTTGTTAACCGAAATCGCCTCGTAACGGTACCAAGGTTGACGGTAATTGGTGTTGTAAATCGACGTGTTCCCAATCGTTCCCAAGGGAGCTTGAATGAATGAAGCGCTGCCGGTGACGGCTCCCGCGGCGTTGGTAGCGGTGGAGAACCATCGGACGCTGGCGTTGTTGGGATCGAGTGAACCGCTGGAGACGCCCGTCCTAACCGCCGTCCCGGTGAAATTAGCCTTGGTAAGGGGATCGAAGAGGTAGCTCCCCAGGTTATTAGCCGGGCTGGTGATCTGGGCCAACAGACCGGAGCGGTACTGACCGAAACCGGAGACGATCCAGCCCCCAACAAGCCTATCCATGAGACCGTTGCTCGATCCCAGGAATTTCTTGCCCCTGCCAACGGGGAGTGAGTAGCTTGCCAGGAAGTTGACCACGTGGGGGATATCCGATTGATCGAACGTCTTGGCATCCTTGATGTTGTAGGCATCCTGCGTCTGTTCCTGGCAGCATTGAGTGAAGATCTGGCGATAAGCCATGATGTCCAGTGTCTTCGAAAAGACATAGGTTGTGGTCATGTTCAGGTCACCAAACCGGCGCTCGACTTTGGCCTGGAACGAGTCATACCAGATTCTGCCGTCACCCGAGTTGGACGAGTATACGGTCCCAACCTGCGGGAAGGGGCGCAGAGCCTGAGCCAGCGAAGCCCCGCCACCCCAACCTTGTGCAAACCCCGGGAAGGGCTGGTTGGGTATGCCGTTGGTGCAACCAATCGCAGTCGAGTACGTGCAAATGTCCGGATTCGTGATATTCAATCCCAGTAAATTCTCCGGGGCTCCACCTGCTCCCGTCACGGTATTCAGATAGAGGTCGGAAACCGGAAGGGTGTTGATGAACTCCGAGGAGGAAAGGCCGTGGGCACGGTTGCCCACATAGGCGCCTTCTATGAGCCAGTTCTTGTAGGTTTTCTGGATGGTCACGTTCCAGTCGTAAATGCGCGGCGCCTTGCCATAGTGCGGCCCCATGTAGTACAAGCCCCCGTTGAAGTTATCGAACCCGGCAGAAATTACGGGAGGCACTTTGAATGTGGAAGGCGGGCGTACGCCGGACTGGCCTCCCGTGCCATCCCATTGGAAGGCAGGGTTAAAGCCATCCGATTGTTGGAGGAAGGTACCACCGAAGCCGTCCTCACATCCGCAACCGCCGTTGCCCAACCCCTCGTAGAAGACGCCAAACGAGGTGCGCGCCACGAGAGAGCTAGTGATCTGCCAGGCGAAGCCAGCGCGAGGACCGATATCAGAGAAATCGGTAGGATAGGGACGGAGCGCGCCAAGACGGCCCGGGCCGCTGCCCATAAAGACGAGGCCGCCGGGCAGGTTCCCCGCTTGCGGATTCGGTGTGGACGGGTTGAACATCGAGTAATCGCCGTTCACATTGTGCCAGCCGATAGGAACTTCATAGCGGAGGCCGAGATTGAGGGTCAGTTTCGGGAAGAGCCTCCACGTGTCCTGAAAGAACCCGGCATGGTAGCCATAGCGTGTCGCCCCGTAAAAAACCGGCAGGGCGGCCGCTCCAGCACCGTTCACATCTCCCAGCAAAAAGCTGGCGAAAGAGTTCCCGGTAGTGGAGGCGGTTGCGGATGACCCCGCGGTCTGGGCGGCATTAAACAGGTAAGTTCCATTGGTCGTAGCCCAGTCATGGCCAAAAGTCCTCATGCGCCGAATATCCCAGCCCATTTTAAATTCGTGCTTGCCGTGGAGCCAGGTGACATTTTGACCCGCTTCCGTACTCCAGTTAATCTGCCCGCCCTGATTGACTTTCCCTTGATCCATGCCCCACGTCAGGCAGGTCTGGCACGGCAGTGTCGGGGTCTGGTTTCCCAACCCAGAGGGTACCGTCATATCCGTCTGGAAGGCGATGACTGGGGTGGCATCCGCCCACGATCCTGCCGGCACGTTGTTAAAGCCGAACTTCGAGGCGTAGCCAGCCTGGAGGGGGTTCGTCCACGCTTGCTCTTCCTGGCTTAATCCCCAATAGCTGTGCACCAGCCAGTGAGCGTTAATCGAAAAGTCTTCGTTAACCCGAGTGTGGCGTGGAGCGTTGGGACTGTCCAGCCCATCGCTGAGCGGCCCGGGGAAATAGAGAACCTGATTGGAGGTATTGAACCGGTGGGTATAGAAGAACGCAATCCGGTTCCGAGTCTTGATGTTATGGTCGATTTTGATCGACCACGTCCCGTCCTTTACCACGGTCGTGTTTTGAAACGCGTAGTTGCCAATCAGCCCCGAACCAATGTTAGGAGCGGGGATGAAGGGAATCATGTTCTTGGCGATGGCGCTAAAGCGAGCGTTGGGAATGATGTTGTAGGCCCCGGCAGTGCCAAAAGGCTGACGGACTCCGCCCGAGGTGGTAGCCGGGTCAAAGATGTGAGGCGTAGCCCCCCCATCCGAATACAAACCCTGGAAGTTGCCTTGGAGCATGGCAGCGGTAGGTGTGGTCTCACCGGTTTGAACGCTGGGGATCGCCGGCTGCCAAAACCCCACCCAAGTGAAGTAGAAGAAGGTCCGGTTGCGGCCATCGTAAATCTTGGGGAGATAGATCGGTCCGCCTGCCGATCCACCCTCCTCGTTGTACCGAGACTTGGGACGGCAGGCCTTCTGTTGAACAACCGGCACGTAGCCGCAGGTAAAGGCTGCCATGTTCGCGGGGGTTCTCGGAATCGTATTATTGGACCACGAGTTGGCGTTAAAGATCTGGCGGTTAAAATTAAAGAACGCATCACCGTGGACCTTGTTGGTGCCCGACTTGGACACATATTCCTGGATGCCGCCGCCCACGCGCCCATCCTCCGCTTGGAAGCCGGAGGTGACCAACTTGACCTCGCTGAAGGCCTCGAAGCCGGGGAAGGTGAAGTCCACGCCCCCGGATTCCGGGTTGGTTATGGTGGCGCCATCAATCAGCAATTCCGACGCGCGGCCGGTGGAACCGTTGATGCTCGTCTCACCATTGCCATTGACGCCGGCCATATACCCGATGTAGGAATTCGCCGTACGCAATCCCGTGGTGAAGAGGGGAAGATTCGTCAACGTCTGCGGGCTAATGTTCTCTCCGCGCGTAGCGTTGGCGGTTTCGAGCAAAGGTGCCGTCGCTTTGACCTCCACAGTCTGCTGTACGGTACCCAGGTCCAGCTTGATGTCAATGGATTCGCGGAGTCCCACACGGACCTCAATGCCCGTCTGGACAAAGGTCTTGAATCCAGTTTGCTTCACTGTAATGGTGTACGGACCCGTGGGCAGGTCAGCGAAAACGTAGAGACCTGCTTGGGTCGAGCTAATGGTGTATTGGCGACCGGTAGTGATCTGCGTGGCCACGATGTTCGCCCCCGGAACCACCGCCCCGTTAGGATCAGTGATTGTCCCGGAGATAGAACCTGCCTGGGTTTGTGCCAGCACTGCAAGGGGGAGAGCAATGCTCAATGCCAAAAGCAAGCAAAAGTACTTTCCTAACCTCATAGGTGAGATCTCCTCTCGTTCTTGGAATAGTCAGACATATTGCCTGCGGATTTTGAGGCCTCCCGACAGGCCGTCAACCAAAAGCAGTGGCTTTTGCCCGCTGTAAAGTTAAGTTAGTTGGCGCCCTGACGTGCCAACATTGGAATCGTGCATTCGGCTGCTGCCCATGGGTACACAGCGATGGGCAAGAACTGCCGTGCCGAGAATAAATCCCGGCGTCCTGTCATACTGTTAGGGGACCCAATCAAGACTGGACGCTAAGACTGACAAATGGAAAAATCGCTCCGTAATGTGCCCTGGTTCCGGCAGTAGCTACGCCACCAGAAATCAGACAAAACGTCGCGAGACAATGGGTGCATTAAAACAGTCTAAATGACCGTTGTCAAGTATTTAATCAAAAATGATTTTGGCAGGTGACACCGTGTCAGTTTTTGCAGGATTCAGAGTAAGAGTTTGAAGCAGATTCTGTGCGGCACTCTGACCACGGAGGTAGGATGTAAGGTGGCGGCTTTGCGGCCACCCGCAAGACGCCTGCGGCGATGACGGCGGAAGGGGCGCATGGCGATGCGCCCCCACAACCTCAAAAGTGCAGTGTTTCCCTATTTCGTCACCATTCTTGCTTTAACCACAATCCGCACGGGACCGAGCAGGCCCGATTCCATCAAGGGGTCGTCCTTGGTCCAATGACG
>JARLGN010000044.1 GCA_031292775.1 Acidobacteriota bacterium
AAAGGGCCCCCGAGCTCGGTGAGGTCACTCGCCTTCTCCCCGGATGGCAAACTACTGGCCAGCGGTGGCCTGCGATTGGGGGCGGCGAACCCAAACGATCCCTCAAGCAAGCCTCCGGGAGGAACCGTGTATTTGTGGCGCTTGGAATAGCCCATCGCCATGCCATCGCACGGTGAGGATTCTCTCTTCCCGCAGCCCCGCGATATCAGTACGGTCCCGGCCAAAAACTTACACCCTCGCCGGGCTGCAAGCTGGAATAGAATCCGGCGAGTTCACGGCTCGGGCCTTTCTCATCTATTTACCTGCGGCATCAGCCGCTCGTAGTTCTGCTTATAGTCCGGATCGCTGGGGTCGAGTTTGTAAGCCGTACGATATTCCTCGAGCGCTCCCTGCGGGTTGCCTTTCCGCTCCAGAGCGACACCCAGGTTGAAGTGCATCGGAGCCTTATTGGGGGTCAGGCGGATTGCTTCGCGAAACTCCGCTATGGCTCCCTCCACATCGCCCTTGTCCAGCAGCGCATTGCCGAGGTTGCTGTGAACCTCACTGTCAAGGGGTTTCAAGCGTAGCGCTTCACGATATTCCGCAATTGCCCCATCGCTGTCGCCCTTCTCCGCCAGCGCGACAGCCAGAGTGCTGTGTGCCAGCTCATTATTGGGGTTCAAGCGCAGCGCCACCCGTTCCTCCGCAATCGCACCATCCAAGTCACCCTTATTCAGGAGCACAACGCCGAGGTCAACGTGCGTTACGGGGTTACTCTCGGGGTTCAGGCGTAGCGCCTCGCGGTATTCCGAGGCCGCGCCATCCCAATCGTGCTTTCTTTGGAGCGACTTGCCGAGGTTGTAATGCGCCAAGTCACTCTTGGAGTTCAAGCGCACCGCCTCCCGGAATTCCCTGGCCGCCCCATTCCAGTCGCGTTGGTTTTGGAGCGCGGCACCCAGGTTGTAGTGCGCGTTGAAATTATCGGGGTTCAAGCGCAGCGCCTCGCGATACTCCGCGACAGCGCCATCCCGGTCGCCCCTGCCTCCAAGCGCGGTGCCGAGGTTGTTATGGGCCATGTCATAATTGGGATTCAGGCGCAGCGCTTCCCTTTCCTCCACAATCGCACCGTCCAAGTCTCCCTCGCTTTCGAGCGCGTTGCCGAGACTGAAATGTCCCAGGCCATTCCCGGGATCAAGGCGGACCGCCTCGCGGGCTTCCGCCAGTGCTTCGCCTGTTTTCGTCTGTGCGTTCAGGGCACGCGAGAGCCCCACATGCAGGTCGGCGTTCTGCGGGTCCAGCCGCACCGCCGCCCGGTACTCCACTTCGGCATCTCCGTATCTCTTCTTCTGGAGGAATTCCGCTCCGTGCGCCACGTGTTCCCGAACCTCGTTTCGTGGCGCCTGCTCTGCCGGGTCAACGGTAGCGGGTTTCGTCACTCGGGCATTCTCGATTGCCGTGATGAGCTCATGGTCACCTCCGGCCAAACTCACTTCGAAGAAAAAATCACCCTTCTTCGCGTCGAAGTCGATGCCACGCTCTTCCACCAGCATTGCGACGCGGTGGGCTGGCACTTCGCCGGCCAGCAAGGCGAGAATTTGAACTTGGCGTAGCGGGCTCTTGGAACTCGCCGACCCTTGCGGCTGGGCGGCCCGGAGCGCCTTTAGGAATACCTCGCTTGCTCCTGCAGCCCTAAGGCTTTGGAGAAAATCCTTCGCTGGAGCAAAGTCAATTCCCCGCTGCTCAATCAGTTTTGCGCCCGAGTCATCTCCCAATCCGGCGCGCACCATGTTGCTGATCTGCTCCTGCGTAAAAGCCTTCTGCTGCGCCCGAATCGGCATGGCCAAGGCCAGCCCCATCACCAGAATGAGTAAGGTTAAAATCTTTCGGAACATAATTGCGGCCTCCAAGGATTACTACGAACAAGAAAAGAAGATGGATTCTACTGCTTGTGAGGGAAATTGTCAGTGATTTGAAGTGTGACCAAGGGTCCCGCCCGTCGGTGCCTCACGCCAATTTCCCTCGAGCGCATCCATCCGGTTTGGCATAGAATCTGGCGAGCGGCATGGGTGGATGGGGCCGGCGAAAATTAACTGAGCCGTGGGGGTCGTCGTTGATGTTACTGAAAACTGACGACCGATAACTGAGAACTTCCTGTCTGCGGAATCGTCGGAATTCGGGAGGTCGCCATGTATCTCCGCAATCCCAAACATCTTGAGGTCCTGATGTTAGGTCTGATGGCTGTGGCCGGGGCTGGCATTTGTCGAATTGGATGGGGTGGGCCCCCACCGCGGCGCGCGTTATCTCCCGGGGAGTTGGAAGCAGCCGCGCTTCAGGACAGCTTTCGCGTTCCTCCTGATGATTCGAAGATCATGGTTCGCTGGTGGTGGTTTGGGCCGGCGGTAACCACGGAAGAACTCGACCGGGAAATGCGCGCCATGAAAGACGCCGGCATCGGCGGGTTCGAAGTCGCGACATTGTATCCCCTGACGCTCGACGATCCCAGTAAAGGCTTGGTCAATCTCCACTACCTCTCGCCCGAACATCTTGCGGCTGTCAGTTTCACGGCTCGGAGGGCGCACAAACTGGGCTTGCGCATGGACATGACTATGGGCAGCGGCTGGCCGTACGGCGGTCCTCACATCACGCCGGAGCTTGCTGCCGAGGGTTTGCGCTGCCTGCGTATCCCTATCAAGGAAGGCGAACGGACAGTCTCCGGTCCGCCGTTGAACGAAGGTCAGCGCTTCCTGGCGGCATTTGTGGCCTCAGGAGACGGACACCCATATGCCGCGCGTTCCGTGCATCAGGTCGCCCCGCAGGAGGATGGAAGTTTCCGGCTTCCCCCCTCCGCTGCCGGTCCACGCGTTCTGCTGTTCTTTATGGCTGCATTGACTGGGCAGCAAGTAAAGCGCGCCGCGGTAGGAGCAGAAGGGAATGTTCTGGATCACTACGATCGCGCTGCGCTGCAAAAACACCTGGAGGCCGTCGGCGCGCCCCTTGCGGCAGCGGGCGGCGGGAACATTCGCGCCATGTTCTGCGATAGCCTGGAAGTGTACGAGTCCGACTGGACCGCGGATTTTCTGAAGGAGTTCCAGAGGCGTCGCGGATACGATTTGACGCCCCATCTGCCCGCACTCGTTGAGTACATCGGCACACAAACGGCGGACATACGCCATGATTGGGGCCAGACGCTGAGCGAATTGTTGAATGAGAATTTTCTCGAACCGTACCAAAGTTGGTGCCGCCAGCATCACGTGCTGGCCAGAGTGCAAGCTTATGGGACGCCGCCCGCGCAGCTTTCCAGCTATCGATTCGTCGACCTTCCGGAAGGCGAGCAGGGGGATGAGGCCGGCCACTGGAATCACTTTACCGCTTCGCGCTGGGCATCATCCGCAGGGCACATTTACGGAAAGCAGGTGATCTCCGCCGAGGCGTGGACGTGGATCCACTCGCTTCCCTTCCGTGCCACACCGCTTGATTTCAAGGCGTTCGCCGACGAGTACTTTCTGGAAGGAATCAATCAACTGATTGGCCACGGGTGGCCGTATTCTCCGCCTGGAGTGCCGGAACCGGGCTGGCATATGTACGCGGCAGGGGCGCTGAACCCGCATAATCCCTGGTGGTTTGCCATGCCGGACCTCGCGCTCTATTTACAGCGTGCCAGCTTTATGCTGCGACAGGGCAGGCCCGCCAACGATAT
>JARLGN010000369.1 GCA_031292775.1 Acidobacteriota bacterium
CCCACCACGATATTGCTGCCGTCCACGCCCACCTGATAGCCCGTGCCGGGATCAGCGTCGCCGGCCACATCCGGCACCCCTCGGCCTACAAACTTCCCCGGATTGACGGAGGGCGGTACGTTGGCGCCCGCCTGATAAGTGGGAAGCGGAAAGGTGGCGCTAATGCCGCCTCCCGTTGCGCCATCGCTGGGAAGGTCGTTCCAAACTTGCTCGCTGGAGATCGTACTGCCGCTCCCGACCAGGTGTGTTCCACCACAAGCCAGGGCATAGGGACTGGAGGCGGGAAAGTCAACGTGCTGAAGGCCGTCGGTAACACCGTCAGTGGAGCCGTCATCGCCGGCCGCAACGCAGACGGTGACTCCCACCGCCGCCGCAGCCTGGAAGGCGCTGTTAAAGGACTGCAAGGATTGTGCGGTCCAGGTGGATTCCGGACCTCCCCAACTGATCGAGATCACTGACGGGTTGTTCTTCTTGTCCGCCACCGCCTGATTGATGGCGTCAAGGAATCCGGAGTCGGTGTTGGGCGCGAAGTAGACCACGATTTTCGACTTTGGCGAAACGGCCCCGGCCACTTCGATATCGAGCAGGACTTCGGTGTCGGGACCATCGGTGCTGCCCGTGGGCTGGTTCTGGCCGCCATCAACAGACACTGCCGAGACGCTGGGAGCGGGGGAGATCC
Source organism: Acidobacteriota bacterium (assembly GCA_031292775.1). Classification (GTDB taxonomy): domain Bacteria; phylum Acidobacteriota; class Terriglobia; order UBA7540; family UBA7540; genus Bog-366. The sequence continues at coordinate 680 of JARLGN010000369.1, forward strand.
CGAGGGCGCTAAAGTAGGAACTCAGGTCAGCCTGCGCGTATCCGCCGCCCAGCTCAATAATGCCGATCGTCTGACCTTGGCCGCTTGCTCCGGCAGGGAAATCGTAGAACTGCGCCACTTGGAGCGGCGTGTATGAGCTCGATGTGGACGCTTTGGCTTGAGCACCTGGATTGGTCTTCCCCGAAGGGTTGGGCGCTATGCGAAAGTGTGGTCGCGCTTGCGGCCTATTATCGAGGCCGATGACGGCGAGAATCACGCCTTTCAATCCTGCCGGAATGGACACAGACCCCGTGCGTCCGCGGTATGTTTCCTGAGGAGTCTGGTAATTTATCAAGTCGACCTGAAAAGCCTCCTTGAAGGCAGCGGCGGGACCCGAGAGTGCGACCGTGCGTGCGCTCCGGTTCACGCTGGAGACCTTGAGCCCATGGGTGCGCGCAAACGCCTGGACCCGCTTCACATCCTTAGGGTCAGCCCCGTAACGCGCTTCGTACTGGGGCCGAGTCAGGCGCTCCCCGCCGGCTATCAACTCCTTAAGGGGTTTCACCTTTTTGCCTGCCTGCCGTTGTCGCAGTACCGCCGTTACCCGCACGGGATCTTTGGGATTGCATGGACCGGTCTTCGTCGCGCCAGGCAGCGGCTCGCGCTTACTACCGGGTATCACCACAAATCGGTTCGATACCATGTCTCCTCCTTCAACGGTTGTTCTCAGGATTTAGCCCAGGGTCCACGTTGACCCCGCTTCTGTTTTGTTTGTTGTGCCCGTATCAGCCCGCAGGCACTAATATTTCATACTTATGTGGGTGGATTCAAGGTGGTTGGTCAAAGGGAGCAGATGACCCGCGTGCGGCTGGTGATGGTATGCTGCACACCCCAAACGAAAAGGGCGGGCACCTGGCCCGCCCTTCTTTGCCAATCTGAAATCAATACTACGAAATGTTGACGACTCCATCCGCTTTGCCGTTGTTCTTGGGGAGAGGTACGGAGTACTGCCTCTCAATCTTCTCACGGAAGCAGGGGCCGGAGTTGTAGGTGCAGAAGGGATAGACCAATCCGTTGGGCGCGGTGTAGTGGATCACGCAGCGCTTGACGCGGTTGATGTCGTAGTTATAGACATCCATGAAGTGCATGCCCGCGACGAGCAGCGTCTTGTAGGTGAAGGTGCCGTCACCTTTGCCGCGGCCCTGGCTGTGGTCGGTCATGCCCTGCAGAGTATTCAGGAAGCGTTCAAACGTGAGCCCTGGAGGAGCGAATTCGGGCTTGAAATGACGCCGCAGGGAATTCCATGCACTGACCTTGGAGAAGAGCTTTACCCGAGCCCCCTCAGCCTTGCGTGCCAGGCGGTCGATATCCTGCAACATGGCGCCCACATCGAAAAAGCGCGTGATGGGCACGGCCTTCTTTGAGACTGGATCGACGTAGAGATAAGTTCCCATGGCGCAATGCGGATGCGAAGTCAGGTTCGGCCGCTGGAAGTTCTGTAATGCCGAAAGCAGCTTGGAGAACGGCGACGTGCAGGAGAGCGGGAACCAATCGTTGTACGTATCCGTGATCCCGGTCTGATCGGCGATGCAGTGCGCGAGGTCCGATTGAGTGAAGCGCTTGGCTTCAAGGTCGCGCCGATTGATGCGTCCGGTAAAGGCCACGGGCTGGAAACTGAAGCCGCTGACGCAGTCGATGTTATCGATGGCGAACCGAATCATGTCACCCAGTTGATGATCGTTCACACCCTTGACGATGGTGGGGACGAAGACAATCTTCAATCCCGCTTTGCGGCAGTTCTCAATGGCGGCGAGCTTGGTCGCCATCAGCCGTTGCCCGCGCGTGCGGAGATAGATGTCATCGTTCAGCCCGTCGAATTGCAGGTAGAGAGTGTGCAGGCCCGCTTCCTTGGCGGCTTGTGCAAACTCCAGGTTCGCGAAGCTGATGCCGTTGGTGGCTGCCTGTATGTGCGTGAATCCAAGCTCCGTGGCCTTGCGCAACACGTCCATAAAACGCGGATAGAGCGTGGGCTCGCCGCCGGAAAATTGTACGACGCGATTGGGTACGGGCCGCTGCGCGCGCAGACCCTCAAGCATACCCGTTATCTGTTCGAAGGACGGTTCGTAGAGATACCCGGCCGCGTTGGCGTTGGCGAAGCATACCGGGCAGGTCAGGTTGCAGCGATTGGTCAGATCCACGTTGGAAAGAACCGTGTGTGAGGTGTGCATGGAACAGAGGCCGCAATCATCCGGACAGCGTGTGGCGTCCTTAATGGCGGGATTCTCCAGACCGCGATTGTCGCCGAATTCCCATTCCTCCATTTTTAAATAGAGGCGCGCGTCAGAATAAATCTTGTCGCGAAACTCGCCGTGCTCAACGCAGGTCTTTTCCATGTAGACCGCGCCGTCTTCTTCAAACAGCCGCGCATCGATCACCTTAAGACATTCCGGGCAGATCGATTGCGTCGTTTTCGGCAATCCCTTCTGCAAGGGTTCGATCGGTGAACCGGTAAAAGTGGTTTTAGGCTGAATGATTTCGAATTCGTTCTTGCGGCGGGATTTGGCGGGTGGAGCTATCGTTAGAGTTGCCACATTTCCTCCTAAGGAAGGCAAATAAATTCTGGGTGGTTCAGGCCGCGGTTTACTTGACAAGAGATGGTACGCGCCTATTAAAAACTGAATTAGAGCATTCTGATGATTAGGGGAGGAACGACAAACCTTTAGATGGGGTAATAAGGGCAGCGAAAGGTCGATATTCGGGGTTGAGCCGTAGCAGACAAATTGTTCATTCTAAATAACTTACTGACAATTTGTCCGATATGCATCCACACCCTCAAAACGTACCCAATCGAACCTTATCAGGGCATCAATCGCTTCTTTTACTTTCGGAAGAGATTTTCGAAAGCTTGGCGAGCATCCAGCGGCCTGGAGCTTGAAGTCTCCCGTTCGATGGTGGTTCGCGGCGAGTAAAAGTTGCACTGGTTGCGGGCATCCTTCTTGGGGATGCGGGCGCTGACGGGC
>JARLGN010000370.1 GCA_031292775.1 Acidobacteriota bacterium
CCGTGGGAGATTATGACAATGATGGCCATCCGGATCTCTACGTCGTAAACCCTTCGGGCCGGAATCACCTCTTTCACAACAATGGGGATGGAACCTTTACCGACGTCACGGAGAAGGCGGGCGTCGCTGGCCCAGGCGCAAGCTTGTCCGCCACGTTTGCCGACTTTGACAACAGCGGCAAGATGAGTCTTTTTGTGGCCGGCCTCGACGGCGTGAAAGTCTATCGCTACTCGGGCGAGGGTGTGTTTCGGGACATTACGGAAGAGGCAGGACTGAAGCCTGCGCCCGGAGAACTTGCAACCCACGCCGTGCTGTTCGACGCCGATAACGACGGCTTTCTGGACCTCGTCATTACCGCGTACACAAATCTGAATGCCCCTCCGGAAAAGGACCCCTTCACGTTTCCCAATGATTTCCACGGCGCCGCAGTGCACTTCTATCGCAACAACGGAGATGGATCGTTCACGGAGAAGACTTCCGCGGTCGGCCTCGCTTCAGCCAAGGGACGGATGCGTGGGGCGGTGTTTGCCGATTTCAACAATCGCGGCTACTCCGACCTGTTTCTATTTCGCGATGATGGCCCGCCCCTGCTGTATGAGAATCAGGGTGAAAACAAGTTCGTGCTGCGGAGGGAAGCCGGATCCGCGCTGGCGAAGTCAGTGGTGCTGGACGCACAAGTGGCTGACTTCAATCACGATGGTTACTTCGACCTGGCCGTCTGGTCCACCAATGGATTTCAGGTACTGCTGAACCAGCGCGATTGGAAATTCTCACCCGCGGTGGCGCCGGCTATTTCCGCGCCCGCCGGCCTTTTTGCTTTCCGCGGCGCCGTGGCGGACCTGAACGGCGACAGCTTTCCGGATCTCCTGGCGGCCGACGCGCACGGCCAGCTTCATTTTCTGGTTAACCACCAGGGACGTTTCCGCGAAGGATCGACAGCATTGCCTCTACGTGATCCTTCAACTCTCACCTCGCTGATACCCGCAGGACTGAATCCCGGCAAGCTCGACCTGCTGGGAATGACCCGCGGCGGCCAGGTTCTCGTTCTGGAAAAGCAGGGCCCGCCCGCGCACTGGGTGGATGTAAAGATGAACGGCTACAAGAGCAACAGCCAGGGGATTGGCAGCGTGGTGGAATTCAAGGCGGGCAATTACTACAACAAGGTCCTTGTTACCAGCAGCCCGTTGCGGGTTTTTGCCGGCGATCTTGCCAAGCTCGATGTCATCCGCGTCACCTGGCCAAATGCCGTGGTGCAGAACTGGATCGAGGTTGCCACGGACAAGCAGATTGAGGTCCGGGAATCTGAGCGCCTGGCGAGTTCCTGCCCGTTCCTATATGTGTGGAATGGCCAGAAGTTTGTTTACGTCACCGACGTACTGGGGGTGGGCCCGCTCGGCGAATTGGCTCCCGACGGCACGCGCGTCAAACCTTTTCCCGAGGAGTTTGTCCGCCTGCCCGGCCTGGTGCCCAATTCCCAGGGCAACTTTGTTTTTCAGTTGACCGATGAGATGCGCGAGGCTGACTTCTTCGACCAGGTCAAGCTCGTCGCCGTGGATCATCCTGCGAACGAGGAGGTTAACGCGAACGAAATTTACGCCTCAAACCCCGGCCCGCCTGCACTTTATACGCTGCCGGACAAACGCTTTCCCGTGGCGGCCGTGGACGATCAGGGCCACGACGTGCTGCCGCTGCTGTTGAAGCGGGATGGGCACTACCCGTCTGCCTTTGAGCACAATCGCATTTTAGGTATGGCGGATTTGCACTCACTCACACTTGACTTAGGCGAAGTTCCCGCCAATGCGCCCCTAAGTTTGTGGTTTAACGGATGGGTTTTCTGGACGGATTCCAACGGAGCGCGCGCTCTCGAATCCAATCGGCAATTGCAGATGATTTCGCCTTACCTCCAGGTTCGCGACGGCAGCGGGAAGTGGGTGACGGTCATCGAGGACATGGGGTTGCCCAGCGGCACCAATCGAACCATGCGCGTGGAGCTGACGGGGAAATTCCTTTCCGCCGATCACCACGTGCGAATTGTTACCAACCTTTGCGTCTATTGGGACCAGATATTCTTCACCACGCACGAAGCTCCGGCCCCGGCTGCCATCGCGCTGCCCCTGATCGATGCGGACCTGCACTATCGGGGTTTCTCCGTACTCGCCAGTGACCCGAATCACGTCAAGCCTGACACCTTTGATTACCAGCGGGTCATGGCGACGGCGCCGTGGAACCCTCTGCGCGGTCGCTACACGCGCTATGGGTCAGTGGAAAGACTGCTGGCAAAACCCGACGATCAATTGGTGGTGATGGCTACGGGTGACGAGATGACGGTGGAGTTCAGCCCTCGCGACCTGCCCCCCGTCAAGCCGGGATGGAAGCGCGATTACTTCCTTGACCTGCGCGGCTACGCCAAGGACGGCGAGCCCAACACATCGTTCGCATGGACCGTTGAACCTCTGCCGTTTAGCGGAATGTCAAACTATCCGCCCGGCCCCGGCGACCGCGCTCCGAACAGTCCGGAGTATCAGCAATATTTGCGCGAATACCAAACGCGCCACGGCTACGTGCTGATTCCACCGCTCGCGCCGGCAATTCAATAGGACAGGGCCTACGGCTGCAGAGGAAGTTCGGGAGGCAATGAATCTCGCCAACGCGGAAACCCACGGCGAACTTGAGAATCACATTTTTAGCACGGTGACGTCACCAATCACTCCAGACAGAAAGGAGGGTGCAGCGGAACTGTTTGAAACTTAAGGAGCAAGTTGGTGGACCTGGGGAGGATCGAACTCCCGACCCCATGGTTGCAAACCATGTGCTCTCCCAGCTGAGCTACAGGCCCACATGAAACCAGGATAATATATTGA
>JARLGN010000371.1 GCA_031292775.1 Acidobacteriota bacterium
CCGGAGGGTGGCTTGCCCAAGGCGAAAATTATCCGCTTGGACCCTCGAATTGCATGGCGACTTTGTGTCCCCTGCAAGTTCCCTGCGGCAAACCTCTAAAGCTGACAGCATCCTGATAACAAAGGGGCGCGGGAGGCGTTTTTCATATCCCATAGCTGAGAACTTACTGATAAGAAAGCCAGTTACAAGGCATTATCACAATGCGAAAACAGTATGACAAAATGCCCGATTAGAGACGTGCCAAATCGCCGCTGATCGGCGGCACGTAAGGGTGTGGGGGTGAGAGAATCCGAGTAGAAGCTGCCGGCTCTGCCAGCCTCTTAACGCATCCGGTAGAGCCAGTTCAAACCTGCCACGAAGAATCCGCAGATCACAAATCCCAGCGCCAGTGAAATCCAGCCCAGCACATGAATCTTCTTCAGGCGGAACCACATGTAGTAGCTGCCCAGCACCATGAGGATTAACCCCACGGCGACAGCGTCCATGGTGAAGCACCAAATCTTGCTCAGCAGCCAGTTGCGCGGCGCTTGCGAGTTTCCTCTTTTTTCGACGTCGAAGGTGTGGAGCATTTCCAAAAGGCCCCAGGCGTTGGTACGAATCTGGTGAACCGTTGCCTCATCCTTCTGAAGGTCCACTCGCACGTCCGTCAACAACGCCGGCTTATAAACTCTGAAATCGAATCGGCCCGGTTGCGCCGGAGAGTCGGGCAACGTCATCTCACCGCGGAGGTGCAATTGCCGCATGAGATCTTCCGCCCGCGCCTTCGCGGAACTATCCACAGGCGGCTGCACTTTTTGCGTGAAGGTTGATTCGTGCCGCTTTGCCCAGAAATTATGAATCTCCCACTGGTGATTCAGCACGAGGCCGGTGAAAGAGAAGAGCCAGATAAACAGCAAGAGGTAAAGGCCGCTGTAGTAGTGCATCTTCTCATTCCAGGTTTCAAGCGTCGCTCCCCAACCGCGGCGACGCGCTTGGGTGTTCGCCGCTCCCACCACGGGAGAACGCCCGGCATCAGAGGGCAATGGCATAGATCACCCCCATAAAGCAGAGAGCGCCGGCGCCGATCAGCAGCAGTCCGATTTTTCGCTCGGCCTTGATAACCCACCAGAGGTAAATCCCGCTGACAGAAATGAAGAAGATAAGATACGCAGAGGCATCTGCCATCCAGCGCCAGGCGCGCGTGTAGAACCAGTTTCCGCGGATGTTCGCATTGTGCGGCCCGGGGGATTTGTGCAAGTAGATCAATGCGGCCAGCATCCCCGTCCTGCGTTCTTCCACGCTCGCGATGTGCGTGCTCAAATCGAGGTCAAGCGTCATCTCGCTGCCGGGCCGGAAAATGGGGGCAACCATGCGGTGAGGGCCCGGAGTGTACACATACCCAATCTCACCCACCACCCCCATTTGACGCATGATCTGCTGCAATGCCTGGGCGCGCGCCATGCCTTCGAGGTGTTCCAGATTTTCCGGAACCTGCACGGTGGCACTGGCTTTCCGCACTACGCCCGCGCCGCCCAAAGGAATCGAAGGGTGGTCCAGTAAAATGACGCTGAAGGCAAACAGGAGGACCAACGGACTGAGCGCCAGTCCAATGTAGAGGTGCAGATCACGCGTCCAAATGTAGAACGTCCTGCCCATGTATTTCCCTTTGCAAAACCATGTGGGTGGAGTTGCGCCGAAAAGGGGAACGGCACAATCCCCGGCTTGGGGACAGGTCTGATTATTCCACAGAATTCTGACGTCGCGTTGGTGAGACTTGGGTTTGGGGCTAGATGTATTCGCGGAACAATTCCCGCCGTGGGGAAGGAATGACGATGGCGCTCACCAGCATGCCTTCCGCTCCCGCGACAGGCGCGGCGGCGGCGACGGCGGCTTCAACGCTGGAGATGTCACCCGTCAAAAGCACAAAGCCCTTGCCTCCGACGGCCATGGCGAGGTGAATGCGGAAGAGCTTGATGTTGGCGGCCTTGGCGGCGGCATCGGCGACCTCAACAATGGTCGAGGCGGAAAAGGTCTCGATGATGCCCAGGGCTTCGAATTGATCGGCGGGCAGATCCACAGCCATGGAAATGGCGGGGAAAACGGAAGGGTGCAGGCGCGATATGACTCGGTGTTCGATCAGCGCGCCTTCGGACGCGGCAGCGCCGGCATCCACGCTCGCCTGCACGGAGGCCACATCACCTGCGACCGCGACAAGGTACTTGCCGGAACAGATCGTGCGCGCCAGTACCAAATCCACGTCAGCAGCCTTCAGCATGGCGTCCTGCGCCCGGTATCCGACGCCAATACTGGTAACTTCCACAAGTCCGAGGGTATCCATTTCAGCCACGTGCGTTTCCATCCTTCCTGCGGTTAAAAATCATGCTTCGATAGTCACGGCGCTGTCGATGGCGCGTACCGTTCCCGAAATGCTGGCGTGAATGTTGGCGCCCATTTTCCCCGCCGCGGGCGCTGCAATCAGGTCTCCGGCATGCACGGCTTCTCCAACTCGAACCGTAGGCACGGCAGGCGCGCCCACATGCTGCTGGAGCGGAACCACGATGCGATGGGGAGCGAGTCCGCGGTCCTCCAGCGGCCCCACGTTGCGGAACCCGGTGAGTCCGAGCTTGGCCATCAACCGATGAGTGGGGATGCGGCGATAGTTTGCCACCGGATGCGGCTTGATGTCCTCGGGCAGCCCCTTCCATCCCAATCCGCGCTGGCGGGCAATCTTCTTGTCGTGCGCGCAAACATCTTTGGGGTCCAGATCTTCCGGGCAGGAGAACAGGCTGCACAGGTTGCACTCGCAGCAATAGAGCGTGCCCATCATCAAGCGGTCCTTGTCGGGAGCAAAGCAGAGTGCGCGCATGGCCTTGTGCGGCTCGATAGGATGGCCCAGCAAATAGCGCGGGCAAAGCTCCGTGCAGAATGAGCATTGGTCGCAGGCCGACTTGCCGATGCGGTCCTGCGCCACCCAGGTGCGAAGGTAGCGGCGAATCAACTGATGGTCGCGCGGCAGCACGATTAAACCGCCAGTCGTTTTGGTGACCGGCTGCTGAAGCCCCTGGGCCAGGTGCGCCATCATGGCTCCGCCGATTAGGACCTCAAAGGGGCTGGCCGTTGCTCCACCCGCGGCGGCAATGACTTCTCCAATGGCCATACCGATGGGCACGTGCAGTGTCACCGGCTCCGCCACAGCGCCCGCCACAGTCAGATACTTGTGCGTCACGGGACGATTCCGCGCGATGTTAATCAGGGTCTCGACGTTTGAAACCACTGCGCCCACATCCAGCGGCAGGCCACCGGGAGGAATCACGCGGCCGGTCACGTCATAGACCAGAACGAACTCATCGCCCGCCGGATAGACATCGCGCAGCGGACAGATTTCCATATCGCTCGGAAGCAGCGGTTCGAGGGCCCGCATCACGTCGTCGTACTTTTCCTTGATACCGATGACGCCGCGCTTCGCACTGACGCGATCCATTGCGATGCGCAGGCCGGCAAGCATCTCCGCGCCGTAGTGCAGTAGAAGCTCCTTATCCTTGTGCAGCAGCGGCTCGCACTCGGCCGCATTCACGATGTAGGTTTCGGCCTGCCGTTGCAGTTTTACCGCGGTGGGGAATCCCGCTCCTCCCGCGCCCACTACGCCGTTCAATTCGATGGCATCACTCAAAAGATTCTCACCCTTTCCTTCGCCGGGGTGTTCCGCTTGAGGTCGACTTACCCACTTCTAGCGGAGTGTCATAATTTTCTAGCAATCCGTCTGCCAGTTTACTTGACAACCATTCACAACCCGTCATAACCGTTCACAAGGGAAGCAGCCGGTCTATACTCAACTGACGGGTATTCTGCCACGATGGTCCAAGACACAGTTAAGAAGTCCTACGTATTGGTCCCTTAGAAGGTTTGATTTCAGCAGGTTAGGAACAACAAGCTCCTGAAATCAATATGGGCTAACTTGCCATGTCAAATTGGCCTATAAGCCTGCTGGAATTAACCCATTGTCGCTCTCCCAATTTATCAAAACGGACACGAGCTCACGTTCCCCGTGGTCGCCAATAACCTTGCCGCAGCCTGCGAACTCAAAGGCATGTCCAAGGCCCTTTGAGCGATAGCTTTGGCTTTTCAACTCGGCTTGCATCCCGCAATGAATTCAGCTATTTTGTCGTAGGCATCACCCAAAATTTGGATAGTAACATCCGGCTAGCCCGGCAATTGCCGCTATAAGGGTTCCGCCACAACGAGATCCACGCATGGGGCGTCGATTCAAGTTTGGCAATCCGCGGAGTCTGATCTGTTTGACGGGAGATGTCGATTTCGAGTTGGCGCTACCGACAACACTGTGGACAACGATAGCGATGCGGACGCCAGGAAGCTCCGCGATGGGTCGGTAGGTGTGACCGCAACCCGGATGACCCAGCGTGCCGCCTTTCCAGAGGTGTCGGGCGTCTATTAGGATTCTTGGACCTCGGTTTACCAGGCGATTGGGAATTGAACCCAGAGAGGAGGAGAAGATCATGAGCGGTGTACGTGTATTGGTTGGGACAAGAAAAGGTGCGTTCATACTGACGTCGGACGGCAAGCGCCAAAAGTGGGACGTCACAGGTCCGCACTTTGCGGGCTGGGAGATGTACCACGTCAAAGGTTCACCTGTGGACCCCAACCGGCTGTATGCGTCGCAGAGCAGCGGCTGGTTTGGGCAGATCATCCAGCGCTCCAGCGACGGTGGCAAGACGTGGGAGACTCCCGGTGGCGAAAAAATGCCTTCGCCCGGCGAAATGCCGACGGGCCAAAGCAACAAGTTCGTCTATGACACCAGTCCGGAAACCGGCAAGCCCCTGACGACGCACCAGTGGTACGACGGCACGCAGCACCCCTGGGAATTCAAGCGCGTCTGGCACCTCGAACCTTCGCTGACCGATCCCGACACGGTCTACGCCGGGGTGGAAGACGCCGCCTTGTTCCGCTCCACTGACGGCGCCCACACCTGGCAGGAACTCTCCGGACTGCGCGGCCATGGCACCGGGCCCAAGTGGCAGCCGGGCGCGGGTGGAATGTGCCTGCACACCATCCTTCTGGATCCGGCTGACCCCCAGCGAATCTACATTGCCATCTCTTCCGCGGGAGCGTTCCGCACCGATGATGGCGGCAAAACGTGGAAGCCGATCAATCAGGGATTGAAGTCGCAGTACATCCCCGACCCGAATGCCGTGGTGGGCCACTGCGTGCACCGCATCGCGCTGCATCCATCGCGCCCGAACGTGCTTTTCATGCAAAAACATTGGGATGTCATGCGCAGCGAAAACGCCGGCGATTTGTGGAAGGAGGTCAGCGGCAACCTGCCTACCGACTTCGGGTTCGTAATTGACGTCCATGCGCACGAGCCGGAGACCATCTACGTGGTACCCATCAAGAGCGATTCGGAGCACTTCCCGCCTGATGGGAAACTTCGCGTGTACCGCAGCCGCACGGGCGGAAACGAGTGGGAACCGCTCACTAAAGGCCTTCCCCAGCGCGATTGCTACGTCAATGTACTGCGCGACGCAATGGCCGTCGACAAACTCGATTCGTGCGGAGTGTATTTCGGCACCACCGGAGGACAGGTTTACGCCTCCCCCGATGCTGGAGACAACTGGGCGCCCATCGTCCGCGATCTGCCAGCCGTACTTTCGGTTGAGGTACAGACGCTGCAATAGCAAGAACTGGCGGGTAGTTGAACTTCACGATGTGGATTAAACGACCCCCCAATGAGTATCTTGACATTCCCCAAATTAGGTCTACAGTGTAGCTAGGAAGAGTAGCGGTTTCGCCGCACGAGAGGCCTGAAGCGAGGGCGGCGTTCCGAAGTGCACCGCGCAATTCGCAACGCAGCCAGCTCTTCTCCACTCTCATCCTGCGGCCTGCCTAATTCACCACTGGTCAACCTCCACGCCCGAGGAAGTGGGCGCGTGTGAAGGAGGTCGCCATGTTCCAG
>JARLGN010000372.1 GCA_031292775.1 Acidobacteriota bacterium
AACACCCCCGGATTTTTAAAAATAACAACTCCGATTTGTTTTTTGACAAATTGGTCGCATTTGGGGGGTATTCGTTGGGGCAATTGGCTTTGCCCCCTTTCTTGTAGCGGCGGTGTCCCCACCGCCGACCGGCGGTCAGAGACCGCCCCTACGTTTAGGGCGATCACCCTCGGGTCAGCGCCCGGGGCCACCACAAAGTCATACTCAAGCTGTCCGCCCTGATTGCCGTAATAGACCAGATCCACCCCAGGATAAACGCCCTGGTATTTCACCTGGGCGTAAGTGGGCACGTTGGTGCGCCACTTCTTGGGATCGTTGCCGATGAAGTAGTTGCTCTTGCCCGGCAGTTGCTCCGCGCCGCTTACTGCTGCGCTGGCATTTGCACCCACAAGCCGCATGCGAAGAATGGAGTCCGTTGTCAGTTGTCCGCCATTCGTTCCTGACTCCCGACATCTGACTCCTGGCTTCTGCCTTTTTCCTGCTGACGACTTTGTTAGCTTTAAGACCGCCTCGTCACCGGTAAGGAACAGCGCATACCCTCTCCCTCGCGAGAGGAACTTGACGCGTCCGTCCGTCTGCCCCGCATTAGCTTCGAAACCTAGAGGGAGCTTGCCGTAATTTACCACCCGCCGATGGGCAGGAGAGGCGACAACGCCCGCAGGCTGGTTCACCGCGCCCGACAACCCGCTGATGAACTGTTTTGTCGTGGGGAAGTTGTGCGGGGGAGAGGCTGGCAAAAAGGCCACCAGCATCGCCGCGCCGATGGCCGCGGCGCTAATCGCTGCGCAAATGAAAACCACCTTGAACGAGTTTCGAATCCCTTTGGTCATCGCACCCTCCGAGTCCTTTTATCCTGTCTTCGCCGGTGGCTTGGGCCCCTTACACGGAGCCTCATACGCGCTTTCTTCACCGACCGTTCCACCTGGGCCATTGACGGCCTGGCCCCGCATCAGCATCGAAACCCATTCCCGTTCCACAGTGACCTCAATGCGCCTATGCACTATCGCTTTCGCGTCAGTTTCTTTCCCGGCCACTTCCGTTTCTGCTACAATTCGAGGCCGACTTTTCATGCATAGACTCCTTCTCTTCCGGATCATCCGCTTTGCCGCAACCGGCTTGAGCGCCACTTAGCCACAGGTGGAGATTAGGTGTCCTAAATGTTCGGCTTAATTCTTGTGAAGAAATGTGAAGGACGGAATGTCATCCTTCAGCGCCCTCTACCGGTTTGACGAGTTCGAACTGAATCCTCCCAAACGGGAATTTCTGCGGAACGGCAAACCCGTTTTGGTCTCGCCGAAAGCCTTCGAAGTGCTCACCTACCTGGTCACCAACCCCGGCCGGGTTGTGACCAAGGACGAATTACTCAAAGCGGTCTGGCCGGATTCCTTCGTAGAAGAAAGCAACCTGACCCAGCATATTTCCTGGCTGCGCAAGGCGTTGGGGGTGCGATCAAACGACATCGTGACCGTTCCGGGCCGCGGGTATCAGTTCACCGCCAAGGTGCAGGTGGAGTCCGCACCCGATTCGTTTCCTGCCCTGCAATCCGGGGACATCCTTGTTCAGACGGTGCGCGAGCGCACTCATGTGGTCATTGAGGAGTCGTCGTCCGCACCAACCCCCGTCCCCGAAGCCGTAAGCAACACTGCCTCACTCGTCTCCCTGGATTCATCCCCAGGCGAGCAGGTTGCGCGAAAGACCCGGCGCGCGAGAATCACAGTGGTGGTTAGTGCTCTGGCAGTTGTGGCGATCGTCGCGAGCTATTTCAGCTACCGAAAAATCGGAAACGCCCCGGTTTACCCCGCTGTCTCCATTGCGGTTCTGCCCTTCACAAATCTAACCGGCGATCCTACCAAAGAGTATTTGTCCGATGGGGTTACCGAGGAAATGATTAATGGCCTGGCGCGAGCCGAGGGCAGTCAATTGCGGGTGATCGCGCGCACTTCGTCGATGTCCTATAAATCCACCCGCAAAGCCGTCCGGGAAATAGCTCAGGAACTGGGTGTGCAATATGTTCTGGAAGGCAGCGTCCAATCCGAGGGAAAGCACCTCCATGTGACGGCACAGTTGGTTCGTGGCGATGACCAATCCTATTTCTGGGGCGACACCTTTGATGGAAACGCAGCTCAGATTCTGGAATTTGAAAACCGCCTCACCGAGTCCGTTGCGCACTCCCTTTCGCTGACCTTGCTCGCCGGAAAGACGACGGAGCACATTCCGATAAACTACGCCGCGCACGATGCCTACCTGCAAGGGCTCAACTACTTGTCGCAGCGATCCCGGCCGGGATTTGAAAATGCTTTACAGAGTTTCGGAACGGCGGTCGCGCAGGACCCACAGTATGCGCGCGCTTATGCCGAGCTTGCGGTCGCCTACAATCTGATGGGCCAGTTTAGCTGGATGGACACCCATCAGGCGCATAGCCAGGCCCAAGCCGCCGCCCTGCAAGCCATCGCTGCGGACCCAAACCTCGCGGAAGCTCATGCCGCATTAGGATTTAACCAGTGGTTCTATGAGTGGAATTCTGCCGCGGCGGAAAAAGAACTGCTTCGGGCCATTCAGTTGGAACCCACCAATGTGGACGCCCGCCACTGGTATGCCCTGGTGCTGATGACCAGCCGACGATCGGCTGACGCCGAGAAGCAGATGCGCGCCGCTCTGGCGCTGGACCCCAAGGCGCTGATCCTGCGCACCAATCTGGGCTGGCTCCACTATACGGACCGGCGATATCCGCTGGCGATTCAGGAGATGCAATCGGTCGTGACCGACGATCCCAATTTTCTTACGGCGCATTACAAGCTCTGGTGGGCCTATTCGGTGACGGGAGACGTCCCCCATGCCTGGAAGGAACTTAAGGCGGCCGTGCACTTGATCTTCCCCCCTGGCGACGAAAAGAATATCGTCACGGTCTATGAGAAAGAGGGATACGCGGCAGCGCTCCAAGCCCTGACGTCCTCCAGCAATGGGTATTACTCGGAAGCCTTGGTGGATGACGCGCGGTGCATGAGTTTTACCGGCGATAAAGCCCTGGCTTTGGAATTCCTTGCGCGCGCGCTGAATAACCGGGAAGGGTGGATGATTTTTGTGGAAAGCGACCCCGCATTTGATTTGCTGCGTTCCGAACCGGAATACTCCCGGCTGGTGCGGGAACTCCATACTGTTTCGGACCCGTCTCAACGATTGCCCAATTTCCATGCAAATTGAAAGTGTGACGAGGTAGAGCTTTTTAGAACCTGCCAGATTCTGATAGGGGACCGGCAACCTCCTGTTTGCCAAGTCGCCCGCACAAATCCTCTTCATAATTCCTGCGTCCTAATCCATAATTCCCCTGACGGCTGGCAAGGGATTCCAGACACCGTACATCGGACTACGAATAATGGGCCTCAGGCCACAGACTTTCCCATGAAGAAAAAAGCTTCCGTGAAGAAGGGCACCAAACAGTTTGTCCTCATCACCGGGATGAGCGGTTCGGGAAAGGCTTCGGTTCTGAAGTCCTTTGAAGATCTTGGCTACCACTGCGTGGACAATCTTCCTTTTGATTTGATCCTAAAATTTGCCGAGATGTGTCAGCAACCCGGCGCCACCATTGACCGCGCCGCGGTTGTGGTGGACATTCGCGGTGGCGAAGCGCTGAGCCAACTCCCCACGCATTATCGCGACCTCGCGCACAACAAGGTATTGCATCCATCGCTGGTTTTCCTGGAAGCGTCAGACAAGGCGCTGATCCGCCGCTTTGAAGAGACGCGCCGCCCGCATCCCCTGGGGCGCGACTTGCCCGTGCGCGAGGGCATCCGCCTGGAACGCATGTTGCTAAAGCCCATGCGCCAGCTTGCCAACGTGGTGATTGACACCACGCGATTAAACGTCCACGAACTGCGCGACTTGATACAAATCCGCTTCGGCGGACTCGCGGCGCGCCACTCCATGTTGATTTCGACCGTCTCGTTCGGCTACCGTTTCGGCATTCCGGCGGATGCCGACCTGGTGTTTGACGTACGCTTTCTGCCCAACCCCAACTTTGTTCCCCGGTTGAAGAACAAGACCGGGCGCGACGCAGGTGTGAGCCGCTTCATGAATTCCTATCCGCAAACGCAGGAGTTCATGAGCCGGCTGATGCACTTGCTTCTTTATTTGCTGCCGCAGTACGTCCGGGAGGGAAAGAGTTATCTGACCATTGCCATTGGCTGCACGGGCGGCCGGCACCGCTCCGTTTACCTGGCGGAACAGGTGGGCGCCACACTGGTACGCGAAGGCTACAAAGCCAAGGTTTCGCACCGGGACATTGGGCGAACGTAAAAATCCGGTGCCGGGTGCCAGGGGTTGGAGAGCATCAATAAATCATGAATCCGGAATTATGAAATCACCATCAACCAGCCCGGCAGGCGAACTCCTGATGCTGCGGCTGGTTGCTCCGTGCTGGAGTTCTTCACTCGAGCGGCAACTTCAGGAGTTGGAGCCAGGAGGGATTCTCCTGGCGGGCCCGCTGCCCCATTCTCCCGACACCCTCTATGAATTGCTTGGCGGGATTTCTCGAAGCCTGCCCGCGCCACCCATCCTGGCCTTGGAAGCGGAGGGCGGCGCGGACCCGCTCAATGTCTTGCTGCCTCGTCTGCCTTCGCCGAGGGCTGCTGCGGAAAAGGGAGTTGCCAGTGTAGGGCGGCTCGG
>JARLGN010000373.1 GCA_031292775.1 Acidobacteriota bacterium
ACGCTGAAGGTAATCGATGATGTAAACCGCCAACTGGCCGACGCCATAGAAGCGTTCGTCCAGCACCGCGCCATATTACCCCACCTGGGCAAAGTAGTACCGATTGAAGTTGGTATAGCCACCGCCAGCGGTATTGGGCAGGTAGACGTATGCCAGCTTCCCGCCGCTGAGTTGGTCCACCTTGCGCCGATTGCCTTCGATCCAATCAAGCCCCCGCAGCCCGACTTCGCTCTCCACCGGAACCACGGTCACTTCACGTGCGCCCGAGCCGTCGGGATGAGGGCCAACCTTGAGGACGGTCTGCTTTCCTGCGGTCTCCTGAAAGTAGCTGTAGATTTCCTCGCTCGCGGTGACGTCGCGACCATTGACCGCCAGCAGGTATTCGCCTTCCTTCACATTCACGCCGGGCTGGGTAAGCGGTGCATGGAGTTCCGGGTTCCAGTTCTCGCCGTTAAAGATCCTGGCAAAGCGATAGCGGCCGTTATCGATGGTGTAGTCCGCTCCCAGCAGTCCGACTTTCACCACGGGAATGTCCGGGTGCTTGCCGCCGCTCACGTACATGTGAAGAACATTGATGTTGGCGAGCATGTCGCCCAGAAGATAATTGAAGTCAGCGCGGCTGGCGAGGCCCGCAACGAAGGGCGCATAGGCCTGCTCGGCCTTCTTGATATCCAGCCCGTGGAAGTGGGGATCGTAGAAGAAGTCACGCTCAATTCGCCACACCTCGTGGAACATCTGCTTCCACTCTTCGCGAGGGACTACGTAAACTTCCATCGCGCCTGTATTCAAGCCGCCTTTGCCGGCTTGGGGTGGTTTATCCGCCGGATTGATGAACCAGTGCTCGCCCTGGCGGTAGAGAATCTTCTCGCCGTCAAACGAAAGGTCGAAATCTGCCACTTCATCCAGGATTTTTTCCGTCTTGCGAGTCTTCAGATCAAACCTCTGGATGGAAGAGGATGGCGGTCCGGGATTCGAACCCACATCAACAAGAGGTCCCTCCGCCAGGTAGAGGATGCCTTCCTTCCCGGCCACCAGGCTCTGGTAATTGCGCGCGGGAATGGGCAGCGCCAGGATGCGTTGGCTGAGGCCGTCAAAATCAATCTGAACCTTGACGGGCTCCGTTTTCTTGCCCCCTTCTTTGGCTTTGTCGCCGTCGGCGCCCGGCTTGCCGCCTTCGTCCTTATTGACTTCGGGTTTTTCATCGTCGCTTTCCGGAGCCAGGGGCGAAGGCAGGTCTCTGCGTAACACCGCTACGTAAACGCTGCGCGTAACGGGATGTTCTTCGCTGGTCATGTCGAGCCAGCCCGTGCTGAGCCCCAAATTGGTACTTGCAGTGAAATAGAGATATTTCCCGTTCTTGTCGAAGACCGGGAAGCGGGTGTCGCTCATGCCATCGGTTACCTGGGTGGCCTTTTGACTTTCCAGCGAATATACGTAGACCGCCCGCATGTGATTTTCGAGTTGCAGCGTATAGGTCAGCCACTTACTGTCGGGTGACCATTGCACATTAAATTCCTGCAGCGGCGAATCAAAACGGTCGGTGGATACCTTGATGGGTGTCGGATGATCGACGTCCAGGTACCAGAGGTTCAGCCGCTTGTCGTTGTAGGCAATCTTCTTGCTGTCCGGCGACCACGTGGGCGCATAGAAGAATGAGGCGGGCGTGCCCAAGTCGATTTTCTTTGTGGGCCCAAAGATGTTCTGATCGCGGATGTGGATCGCGTACTCTCCCGACTCATCGGAGAAGTAGGCGATGGATTTTCCATCCGGCGACCATGCCGGGTCACGCTCCGCCGCTCCGGGCGTCTTGGTAAGATTCCGCACATCCCCTTTTTCCGCAGGCACAGTCAGGATTTCTCCATGGGCTTCAAACACCGCGCGAACGCCAGTGGGAGAAATGTGCGCGTTCATAATCTGGCGGCCGTTGATTTTCTCGAAATGGGCGCGGACCTGCGGCATGTCTCCCGCCACGCGAATGGAAACTTCATGCGACTTGCCGGAACGCAGATCGTAAATATGGATCGATCCAAACTGCTCGTAGACAATTCCGCCCGGACCCGCCGAAGCGGATTTCAGATCGAACCCGTCATTCTTGATCAGGGACTTTACCTGCTGAGTCTTGGTGTCGTACGAAAACAGGGTGGCAGGTCCCTCGCGATCGGAAAGGAAGTAGATGCGGTCGCCGATCCACATGGGATCGTAATCGTTGGAAGCGTCGCGGGGAATTCGCGTCACGCTGGAATCCGCAAGATCGGCAATCCACAGTGGGGCGGCATTTCCACCGCGATAGTGCTTGATGGCGATGTAAGCATCAACGGCGCCGAGACGACGATTCCAGTGCGGCACGTAAACTATGTGCGTTCCGTCGGGAGAATATGAGCCTTCCACACCCATGGGCAGGGGAAGTAACGTGGGGAACCCTCCGCTGGCAGGCACCGTGTAGAGCCGCTCAAAACGTGAATAGCTGCTGCGCGTCGAGCGAAACAGGACACTGCTGCCATCGTTCGTCCAACCCACGGCCACATCCGAGCCGGGATGGTAAGTGAGGCGGCGGGGCTCACCACCCGTGGCGGCCACCACGTACACGTCGTCGTTCCCATCATAATTGCCCGTGTAGGCAACCTGGCTTCCATCCGGCGAAAAGATGGGATGCGTCAACACTCCTGTGCCGGTCACCAGCCGCTGCGCGTCGCCGCCCGCCCGGCTGACAATCCAGATATCGCCGCCGAAGGCAAAAGCAATCTGGGTCTTGCTAAGCGTGGGGGTTTGCAGAAGCAACGGCCCGGAATCCGCCGCGAACATCAGAGTGGAAGTAAACAAAACGAGTAGGCCTGCCAGCAATAGACGGCGCATAGATTCTCCCAAGTTGAGAAATTGAAATCCGCCAAGGCGTCATGGATATCACGAAACAATCGAATCGGGAAGCAGGGATTATCCCAGATTTCCATTCAGAATGCTAAGCGTACCTCCACAGCTCGTAAAGCTTGGCCCCTCCAAATCCTGGCGAGAAATGCGGTCTAAGGTGCGCGGGGCGGCATCTCCTGCCGGGTTTAGATGAATCAAAGTGTCAGCCTGCGCGAAGCGCCTTGCGTGCGGCGGCTCGACGCCGCCCTCCGATGAATGCGATCGGCTCGCGATTTGAAGGTGGTGGTCGACGCTACGGTATTCCAAGGCGGTGGCTGCTGCCGCCGCACTCCAAGGCGCTTCGCGCACTCAGCTTGCATGAGGTGCCCTTTCCCCCAGCGCGTCTCTACGACTTCAGATGACATATCTACTTGCGGCTCTGCCGCCTTTCGATGAGTGCGATCTGCTCGCGATTTGAAGGCGGTGGTCGACGTTACGGTATTCCAAGGCGGTGGCTGCTGCCACCGCACTCCAAGGCGCTTTGCGCACTCAGCTTGCATGAGGTGCCCTTTCCCCCAACGCGTCTCTATGACTCCAGATGCCATGTTGAGGTGCGGCTTTGCCGCGCGCAGGCGGTGGCAAATTTGTGTACAATGCGGGTCACCGTTCGAGGAGAGGGACTTCTTATGACTCATAAACATCAATTCGGAGACTCAGACCCGGTGGGGGAATCTGCTGAAGGCAACACCTATGGACCCGGAACGGAATCGTTGTCAAAGGGCCTGAGCCGCCGCAGCCTGTTGAAGTCTCTAGCGGGTGCTGCGGCAGGACTTCTGCCCCCGGTTCTGTTAGGGATGGGCGCGCAAGTTCGAAGCGCCCTTGCGAAAGAGGCTGGCACCACGGTCCCGGTCAAGAATCCCGCCTGGTTCGGCTTTAACTTGTTGGAGTACTTTTCCACGGACCCGGATTGGATGAAATACTTCCCCTACAAGAATGATGGAATGTTCCGCGAAGACGATTTCCGCTGGATCCGCGATTGGGGTTTCAACTTTGTTCGTCTCCCCATGGATTACCGGTTCTGGACCAACGTGGACGATTTGATAACGATAATCGAGAAGCAGGTGGAGCTCATTGACCGCGCCATCCGCCTGGGCGAAAAATACGGAATCCACGTCAACATCTGCCTGCATCGAGCGCCCGGCGAATGCATCTTGGATGGCATGGATGAGGCCATCACCGGCATCCACATCACCAAAGAGAAGACCAGCGTTTACGAGGACGCGCGCACGCTGGATGCGTTTGTCCACCAATGGACGTACTTCGCGCAGCGTTACCGGGGCATTCCCAATGAGCGGCTCAGCTTTAATCTGGTGAACGAACCGAAATACCGGACCACCGCGGCGGAGGAGGTTGAGCTTAAGACCCACGATCCCGAGGACTCCTTCAGCCGCGAGTTCCGCCACCTTCGCGAGCTCCAATACGTGCGGGTAGCCCGCGCTGCCATCGAAGGCATCCGTGCCCACGACCCGCAGCGCCTGATCGTCACGGATGGCTATCCGGGCGCCAACTCGCCCATTCCGGAGCTTTTTGACACCCACATCATTCAAAACTGTCATACCTACGTTCCCACGCCGTTGACCCACTATCAATGCGAATGGGCGCGTAGCTTCTTCCCCCCCGATACTCCTGTGCCCACGTGGCCGCTCAAAGATCGCCAGGGACGCGTTTACGACCGCGCCGCGTTGGCCGCCATTTTCCGGCCCTGGGCTGATTTGCCACGGCAGGGAATTCCCATTCATTTCGGGGAAATGGGTGCTTACAAGCACACCCCTCCCAATGTCGTGTTGGCCTGGTTCGACGACACGCTGAGCGTGCTCAATGACTTGCACACGGGTTGGGCGCTCTGGAATTTCCGCGGACCCAACGGAATCCTCGACACGGAGCGTAGCGGAACCAGGTTTGAAGACTGGCATGGCCACCAACTCGACCGCCCGCTTTTGAATCTGCTACAGAAGAGGATGAAGATGTGAGTGAGCTGCCGTACAATGTTCAGGTTCGTGCCACTCATTGGATTTAATGCCGGGGTCATGTAAACCGATAAGAAGCTTCACGGGGAATTGATATCCTCGTGGGGAACCCCGCCGTTGGCTAGGTGTCATAAGCTTGGTGCGCGTGCAACATTTTGGCGCCTAAATGAATCTGGATCTGAACCAACGGGCGTTGACCCTCTGAGATTGGATTAAGAGTGCGCTACAATACCCCGGAGGTGTTCACGTGCAGGTGAATCCCAAGGCTGGCAAACTCGCCGACGCCAGAGAACTGCTCAATGTCCCCAAGCTCATAACGGCTTATTTTAGCGAGCATCCCGATCCTTCCGTTACAGAACAACGCGTCTCCTTCGGCACCTCGGGTCACCGGGGATCAGCGCTAAGGTGCAGCTTCAACGAAGACCATATTCTGGCCATCAGCCAGGCGATTTGCGAATACCGGAAACAACAGAAGGTTGAAGGCCCCCTTTTCATTGGAAAGGACACTCACGCGCTTGCCGAGTGTGGATTGGTGACGGCACTGGAAGTTCTTGCGGCAAATGGCGTTCACGTCATGGTGGACGCCGCCGGAGGTTTTACTCCCACCCCGGCTATCTCCCATGCCATTTTGAGCTTCAATCAGTCGCGGCCCGCGGGTCTTGCCGATGGCATTGTCATCACGCCGTCGCACAATCCTCCCGAGGATGGCGGCTTCAAGTACAACCCCCCACACGGAGGTCCGGCGGACACCGGTGCGACAAAGTGGATCGAACAGCGCGCCAACAAACTGCTGGAAGATAACCTACGTGAAGTTCAGCGTGTCACCTATGCGCGGGCACGCTCAGCCGTAA
Source organism: Acidobacteriota bacterium (assembly GCA_031292775.1). Lineage (GTDB taxonomy): Bacteria > Acidobacteriota > Terriglobia > UBA7540 > UBA7540 > Bog-366. The sequence continues at coordinate 5,723 of JARLGN010000373.1, forward strand.
CGACTCATCCGCACGATTACGTCGCTGCCTATGTGAAAGATCTTGAATCCGTGGTCGACTTGGCGGCCATTCAAAGTGCCGGGGTAAAGATTGGAGTCGATCCTCTGGGTGGCGCGAGCGTTGCCTATTGGGGACCGATTGCCGACCGATACAACCTGAATCTTAC
>JARLGN010000374.1 GCA_031292775.1 Acidobacteriota bacterium
ACTTTGTCTAATCTCTATTGTCGATGCCAGATTCCAAGGCGGCGTCGAGCCGCCGCACTCCAAGGCGCTTCGCGCAGTTAGCTTGGATGCGATGCGTGTTCCCGCCGCGGGATTCCCATTGCGTTCCACCAGCCGGGCGGGCCGCCGCGGTACGACGGAGGGCAGGCACGAGGCCTGCCCCTACCAAACGGCTCCGGCCGCCGCTCCGCTGCCTGGTAGTCCCGAACCCCGAGGCCCTAATCCCGAGCCCCGGGTTTTACAACGACCGCAGCGCCGCGGAGATGGGGCGAAGCGCTGCGTGAATTGCCGGGAGCAAGCCGCCCACCACTCCCATTCCCAACGCGAAGATGATTCCCCCGACAAGCAGGCCGGGCGTAATCTTGAAGGCGAAGGCCATGTGAGAGAAGGTCTGCCAGTTCATGGAGCCGGTGGTGAAGCCGTTGAGCGGCAGGACCGCCGCGCAGCCAATGGCGCCACCCACCAGGGAGATCAGCACGGCCTCAATCAGAAAAGAGAAGACCACGGCGACCGCGCCGAAACCCAGGGCCCGCATCACGGCGATTTCTCGCCCGCGTTCTGAGACCGCGGAATACATGGTATTCAGAGCCCCGAAGACGGCGCCAATGCCCATGACCACCGCAACGAGCCCTCCCAGCACGGTGATGAGACGTGTCATGGTCTGCGACTGCTTGGCGTAGTAATCGATCTCACGGGTCACATCCACGTCGAGGCGAGGGTCTTTGCTGACCGCATCCTTGAAATTCTGAAAGGCGTCAGGCGAAGAGAGATGGACGGTGGCGGACTGAAAGATATTATTCGGGCGCTTATAAACGTCGTCCAGAACGCGGCCGTCGCACCAAACCTCGGAATCGAAGGCCGAGCCGCCGGCGTCGAAAACCCCCACGATAGTCCATCCCCCACCGCCAAAGCGCACTTGATTCCCGACGGTCAGGCCGGAATAGCTGCTTGTGGCATAGTGGCCGACGACCAATTCGGAAAGCCCTGGGTTGAACATGCGTCCCTGGATGATCCTGACGTTCCGGCGCACGGTGAGGACATTGGGCGAAACGCCGCGGATTTGCACGTTGGCGTCCGTGCCGGTGGAGCGAAGAGGGAAGGGGGCGACCACCACGACTTCCGAAGTCACCAGAGGATCGCCATTCACGCGTGCCACGCCCGGCTCATCCTGCAGGATCTTTACCGTATCCAGCGTAACGCCGCTCATCATTTCGGAGGTGGCGCCGGCCCGCATGACGATGGCATTGTCATACGAGCCCGATGAAACCAGGGTGGCGCGGAACCCGCGGGCCAAAGAGAGCATGGCAACAAACACGCCGACGGTTCCGGCAATGCCCAGCACGGCCACGATGGAAGAGGTCCAACGGGCCTTCACGCTGCGGAGGTTGTAGACAATTGGAATGGCCATAGTTAATTTTAGATTTCCGATTTTGGATTTTGGATTAACGAGCCAGCCATGATTAGTTTCCGATTTCCCGATTTCCGATTCTGGATTGATGGGCCAGCCATGATTAATCTCCGCACTCCCGATTTTAGCGCGGCACCTGCCGGGCTATGAAGTTCTCCTCAATCCAAAATCCAAAATCGAAAATCGTCAGATTCTTCGAAACGCTTCCACCACGTGCAAACGCATGGCGCCGATTCCCGGCAACAGGCCGCTTGTCGCTCCCACCAACAGGGCGAAGCCGAGGCCAGACGCCAACATCGATTTGGACAGGATAAGGTTGGGCAACATGCCGCTTAGGGCCGCGCCCAGTGCGGGAATGGCAAGCATGGCCAGGCCCAGGCCCAGAAGTCCACCGAACAGCGCAATGACCAGCGCTTCGGCAAGCACCAGGAAAAGTACAGCGCCATCCTTGAACCCGATGGCCTTGAGGATGGCGAGTTCGCCAGTGCGCTCACGTACGGAAATCGCCATGGTGTTGCCCGTGACCAAAAGCAGGGTGAAGAAGACGACGCTGCCGATGACCAATATAAGGACTTCGATGTTGCCAAACTGTTTCACCCAACTTGCGGCAAAGGCGGATTCGGTTTCAGTTTTTGTTTCGTAGGGGGAGTTGGCGAAATCAGCGTCAATGACCTTGGCCACGCGGACGGCGTCATCCGGCGAGTCGAGCTTCACGGTGTACCATCCCACTTGGCCTTTGTTCCGCTCGGGGACGCGCTCCTCAAAATAGTCCCACTGGAACCAGAATTGCGTTTCATCGTCCTGCGGGCGCTGGCCATGATAGATACCATCAATAATGAATTCCCACGCCCCGCCACCCCAGATGGTGGTCTTGATGGGGATGCGGTCGCCAATCTTCCAGCCAAAGCGTTTGGCCGTGCTGGCGCCCACAATAGCGCCCTGGCGATCCTTGAGGAAGGTGTTCCACTGGTCGTCGGGAACGATTAGTTCGGAAAACACCTGGCGCTGGTTCTCCGGATCGATGGCGAACTGCGGGAAGAAGTTCTTCTCGTCCTGATAGACTCCGCCAAACCAATTATCGTGGGTCACGCTCTGAACGCCCGGAATCCCCAGAATCTTGTCGCGATAGGAAAGGGGTATGGGCTGAATAATGGAAACCCGATTGATGGTGACGAGGCGGTTGGCCGCGGCCACGTCCCCGCCGCGATTGAAGGCGTCCCTTACCACAGCGAGAAAGGCGAAGAGGAACAGGGCCACGGCAAAGGAACCGAGAGTGAGCAGCAGGCGGACCTTCTTGCGGAAAAGGTTTGACAGAATGAGCGCGCGGAACTTCATGCCACACCTCCAGCACTCACGTTCTGACCAACCTTCGACGCCTCCACCAGGGCCCCCTTCTCAAGGTGAAGCGCCATGTGCGCGCGGGCCGCAACCAGCGGGTCGTGCGTGACCATAAGGACGGTCTTGTTGTGTTTGCTCACCAACTCTTCAATGAGAGCCATGATTTCATCGGCGCTCTTGCGGTCAAGGTCGCCGGTGGGCTCGTCACAGAGGAGAAAGGTGGGATCGGAGACAATGGCGCGAGCGATCGCGACACGTTGCTCCTGCCCACCGGAGAGTTGGCGGGGGAAATGATCGGCCCGGTCCTGGAGCCCGACGATGGAGAGCGCGGCTTGCACGTGCTCGCGGCGCGCGGATCGAGAGAGGCTTGTGAGCAGGAGCGGCAACTCAACATTCTGGTACGCGGTCAGCACCGGCACGAGGTTGTACATCTGAAATACGAACCCGACGTGGCGGGCGCGCCATTCGGTGAGCTTGCCGGAAGACATGTGCGTGATCTCGTCGCCAGCAACGGAAACGGTGCCGGAGGTGGGAACGTCAAGGCCGCCAAGGAGATTGAGCAGCGTGGTTTTTCCCGAACCGCTTGGCCCCATGAACGCCACGAAGTCGCCCTTGTCCACGTCCAGGTTGAGGCCTTGCAGCACATCGATGTCCTCGCCGCCCCGTCGATAGGTTTTGTCGAGGCCGCGCACCTGAATCAGGGCGTCGGATTTGCCGTTGGTGTTGACGCTTACCATTGTTTGCTCCTGTTGCGCTGCTACTGCGTCCGCACGCCGACCTTTTCGCCGTCGCGCAGATTGTCCGGCCCGCCTACAACGATTTCGTCACCCGCGTTCACG
>JARLGN010000375.1 GCA_031292775.1 Acidobacteriota bacterium
CCAAAAAGTGCCGCCATTTGCAAACCGGGCATTCGACGGGCACCTGGGCACGATCTTCCATAATGCGTTCACAGCCTTTCGACGCGCTTGGGAACGAGGTTCCTTAAGAAGTTCACAGTTGACAGTTAACAGGAAGAACCGCACTGATGAGGTGAGGTCCCCTGGCCTGTGACTACTTCCGCAACACTTGGATTTTGACCCCCTCACCCGTCCCGCCCCGGCTGATGAAAGCGCCGGTTGCGGTCCACCCTCTCCCCCAAAGGGGCGAGGGGTGTAGATTCAAATCACCTCTCCCCTCGCCCCTTTGGGGGAGAGGGGCCGGGGGTGAGGGGGTTGCAAAGTCCGCCCACTTACCGGTGACTTGCTCCAAGTCACAGACTATTCAATCCGGCCCCCGCCGGTGGCTCGGCTGCCTTCTGGCTCCTGACTCCTGGCTTCTGCCTCTCAGCTTTTCTTCTTATCGTCGTCCACTACTTCCGCATCGATCACTTCGCCATCGCCCTTGGCCTTGCCTTGTTCGCCGCCCGCGGTGTTTCCTTGAGCAGCGCCCGTGGCAGCGCCGGCATCCGGTTGCGTCTTGGCAGAAGCCGCCTGCTTGTACATCGCTTCGGCCAGCTTGTGGGAAGCCGTTGTCAATGCTTCGACCGTGGAGTTGATCTTTCCCGTGTCGCCTCCCTGGACGGCCTTCTTCGCCTCTTCCAGTGCGGATTCGATTGACTTGGCATCGTCTTCGGAGATTTTCTCGCGATTCTCTTTCAGCAACTTCTCCACCGAGTAGATCATGGAATCGGCTTTGTTCTTGATCTCCACTTCCTCTTTGTGCCGTTTGTCTTCCTCGGCGTGGAGCTCGCCTTCCTTGGTCATGCGCTCCACTTCATCCTTGTTGAGACCGCTGGACGAGGTAATGGTGATCCTCTGCTCTTTGCCCGTGCCCAGGTCTTTGGCGGAAACGTTCAGGATGCCATTAGCATCAATGTCGAACGTCACCTCAATCTGGGGCACGCCGCGCGGAGCGGGAGGGATTCCAATCAGGTGGAACTTGCCCAGGGTCCGGTTGTCCTTGGCCATGGGCCGCTCGCCTTGAAGAACATGGATTTCCACGGAAGTCTGATCCTCCGCCGCCGTCGAAAAGGTTTCCGCCTTGCGCGTGGGGATCGTCGTGTTGCGTTGGATCAACGGGGTCATGACGCCGCCCAGAGTTTCCACTCCCAGGGTGAGAGGGGTCACGTCGAGAAGCAGCAGGTCCTTAACCTCGCCGCCCAGCACGCCCGCCTGGATGGCCGCGCCTACCGCCACCACCTCGTCGGGGTTCACTCCCTTGTGGGGTTCCTTGCCACCAAAGAGCTCTTTCACAATCTGCTGCACGCGGGGGATGCGGATGGAGCCTCCCACCATGACAATTTCATCGATCTTGTCGGGAGTCACGCCGGCATCCTTCAGAGCCTGCTTCACCGGACCGGCCGAGCGCTGGAAGATGTCTTCGCACATCTGCTCAAAGCGTCCCCGCGTCAGCTTCATGGCCAGGTGCTTGGGGCCGGAAGCGTCAGCAGTAATGAACGGCAGATTGATTTCAGTTTCAAGAACCGTGGAGAGTTCCATCTTGGCCTTCTCCGCCGCTTCCTTCAAACGCTGCAGGGCCATGCGGTCTTTCGCCAGGTCAATGCCCTGATCCTTGCGGAATTCCTCCACAATCCAGTCCATGACCCGCTTGTCAATGTCGTCGCCGCCCAGGTGCGTGTCACCATTGGTGGACTTCACTTCCACAACGCCTTCGCCGACTTCCAGGATGGAAATATCAAAGGTCCCACCACCGAAATCGTATACGGCAATCGTCTCGTCTTTCTTCTTGTCGAGCCCATAAGCAAGAGCCGCCGCCGTGGGCTCATTCACGATACGCAGAACTTCCAGGCCGGCGATCTTGCCCGCATCCTTGGTGGCCTGGCGCTGCGCGTCATTGAAGTAGGCCGGAACAGTAATGACCGCCTGCGTAACCTTTTCACCAAGATGCTGCTCGGCCGCGTCCTTCATCTTTTGCAAAACCAAGGCTGAAATCTCGGGAGGTGAGTACTCCTTGCCCATCGTTTCCACGCGGACGTCACCATTGGTGCCCGAGATTACCTTGTAAGGCACGGTCTTGATTTCACTTTGAACTTCATCAAAACGGCGTCCCATAAATCGCTTGATGGAATACACCGTGTTTTCGGGATTGGTGATCGATTGGCGCTTCGCCACCTGACCCACCAATATTTCTCCCGACTTCGTAAACGCCACCACCGATGGGGTCGTACGACCACCTTCGGGATTCGGGATAACAGTGGACTCACCACCCTCTATCACCGCCACAACCGAATTCGTGGTACCAAGGTCAATTCCTATGATCTTGCCCATAGCGCAACTACCTCCTATATCAATCGGATGACTTTGTGTCGCTTTCGACCCCCAACACATCACAATAGATGATGGCAGCCACCCATTAGTCGATCAATAGAATATATGTTGAGTGCAACGATGTCAACATAAATTTAAGTGACTGAATAACGTGTTTAATTTCAATCTGATACATAAACACAGCCCGTCCGTAAATAGGCACCTCAGTCTGGGTTCAACCGGAATGTAGGAGGCATTAGCAGGTATTCGTCCCCTGTCACGAATCAAATGGATGCCTTCCCACAATCATCCCGTTCTTCGATTACCCGGTAAGCGGGAGGCTGGATAAGATTGCCATCTTACCCGCGTAAAAACCAAGGACGCACCCAAACAGCCAAATCGACAATCCAGAAATGCGATCATCGGAATGGAGGGTGCAAAGATTCCCCAATTCAGTCTATTCTGAATGCTGAGGAGGAAACTATGCCAGGAAAGATCCACCAGCCCGAATACACTGCGGAACACGCGCGCGGAGGTGTTCACGCCGAACTGCCTGAGATCGAAACGTGGGATAACCAATACCACGGTTACGAGATAACCATCACGATTCCGGAATTCACCTGCATCTGCCCTCGTACGGGCCTGCCGGATTTTGGAACCATTACAATTCATTATCTCCCCAACAAGCTTTGTCTGGAATTGAAGTCGCTGAAGTCTTACATCGTGGCCTTCCGCAACCTCGGCATCTTCAATGAAAATGCCGCGAACCGCATTCTGGATGACGTCGCGCGCGCCTGCAAACCAAAGTGGGCGGTGGTGAAAGGGGAATTCTCTGCGCGCGGCGGCATGCACACGTTGGTGGAAGCTCGCTTTCCGCGACGAAAGTAGCCGTGGATAGAAAATGGCCAATCACCAAATCGCAAATCACCAAATCACCCGATGGCAGGATGGCCTGATGAGCCGAGGAAGAATCATCCCCAATAGGTTCACCGGATTGTAACCCTCCGTTCACCCGACACTGGTAAAATGAATGTGTCGCACTACAAACTACTACCCGCACGGTTTGACTTGGAGGCCTCTTATGTCGGCAAAAGAACCAATGTCTTCCCCCCTTACTGAAAACCCCCTCGCCACGGAAGAGCTTCGCCGGATGCACGCTTACTGGCGGGCAGCCAATTACCTTTCGGTGGGGCAGATCTATTTGATGGACAACGCGCTGCTCAAGGAGCCGCTCAAAATCGAGCATGTCAAGCCTCGGTTGTTGGGCCACTTCGGAACCACCCCGGGGCTCAACTTTATTTATGTGCACCTGAACCGCCTGATCAAGAAGCACGACCTGAGCGTGATCTACATTGCCGGTCCGGGGCACGGCGGGCCGGGGTTGGTGGCGAATACCTATCTGGAAGGAACTTATAGCGAGGTCTACCCAAACATCCCGCAAAGCGCCGAGGGCATCCAGCGGCTGTTTAAACAATTTTCGTTTCCGGGCGGCATTCCCAGCCACGTCGCGCCGGAGACGCCGGGTTCCATTCACGAAGGTGGCGAACTGGGTTATGCCGTTGCCCACGCTTACGGTGCGGCGTTTGACAACCCCGACCTGATTGTGGCGTGTGTCGTCGGCGACGGTGAGGCGGAGACGGGACCTCTGGCGGCCAGTTGGCATTCCAACAAATTTCTGAACCCCGCTCGTGACGGCGCCGTGCTCCCCATCCTGCACCTGAACGGTTACAAGATTTCGAATCCCACGGTACTTGCCCGGATCACCAAGGAAGAACTGACCAGCCTCTTCACGGGCTACGGCTACAAACCCTATTTCGTCGAGGGCCATGATCCCGAACCTGTGCATCAGCAGATGACGGCAACACTGGAAGCGGCGCTGGCGGAGATCCAGGCGATCCAGAAGGATGCGCGCACCAACGGCTACCATACGCGCCCGCGCTGGCCGATGATCATCATGCGAACCCCCAAGGGTTGGACGGGGCCGAAGTTCGTCGACGGCAAGCCGGTGGAGAATTCCTTCCGCTCGCATCAGGTGCCACTGGCAGATTTGGCCACCCACCCCGACCGGCTGAAGATGCTGGAAGAATGGATGAAGAGCTACAAGCCGGAAGAACTGTTTGACCCAACCGGCAAGCTGCTTCCGGAAATTGCCGAACTTGCGCCGCAGGGCATCCGGCGTATGGGCGCCAATCCCGTTGCCAACGGCGGACTGCTGTTGCGCGACCTCGTGATGCCTGACTTCCGCGATTATGCCGTAAAGGTCCCCAAGCCCGGCGGGGTGCAAGCTGAGGCCACCCGCGTCATGGGATACTTGCTGCGCGACGTCATGAAGCTGAACGCCGAAAGCCGCAATTTCCGTGTGGTTGGACCGGATGAAACCGAGTCCAATCGTCTGGGCGGCCTCTTTGAAGTGACGAACCGCGTCTCCACCGCCGAGATTCTACCCACCGACGACCACCTTGCCCCTGACGGGCGCGTGATGGAGGTCCTGAGCGAGCACATGTGCCAGGGTTGGCTGGAAGGTTATTTGCTCACCGGCCGGCACGGCTTGTTCTCCTGCTATGAGGCCTTCATCCACATCATCGACTCCATGTTCAACCAGCATGCCAAGTGGCTGAAGGTAACGCGGCACATCCCGTGGCGGCGGCCCATTGCCTCGCTCAATTACCTGCTAACTTCGCTGGTGTGGCGGCAGGACCACAACGGCTTCAGCCACCAGGACCCCGGCTTTATCGATCATGTGGTGAACAAGAAGGCGGATATTGTGCGTGTATATCTTCCGCCTGACGCCAACACGCTGCTCTCCGTCACCGACCACTGCCTGCGCAGCCGCCACTACGTCAATGTGATTGTGGCGGGAAAGCAGCCCGCGCCGCAGTGGCTCGACATGAATTCCGCCATTGCCCACTGCACGGCGGGCATCGGAATCTGGGACTGGGCCTCCAACGACGAAGGCTCGGAGCCCGATGTCGTCATGGCCTGCTCCGGCGATGTTCCCACGCTGGAAACACTGGCCGCCGTATCCCTGCTGCGCCAGACCGTGCCCGACCTGAAAATTCGGGTCATCAACGTTGTCGACCTGATGACGTTGCAACCCGCCAGCGAGCATCCGCACGGCCTCTCCGACCGCAACTTCGATTTACTTTTTACCACCGACAAGCCCATTGTCTTTGCCTTCCACGGATACCCGTGGTTGATCCACCGGCTGACCTATCGCCGCAATAATCACGCCAACCTGCACGTGCGTGGATACAAGGAGGAAGGCACTACCACCACCGCGTTTGATATGACCGTGATGAATGAAATCGACCGCTTTCACCTGGCCATGGACGTCTACGACCGCGTACCGCGTCTCCGCAACGTGGCCGCGCTCGCCAAGCAACGTCTGCAAGTCAAACTGATCGAACACAAACAGTACATCGAGCGCGTGGGCGATGACATGCCGGAAATCCGCGATTGGAAGTGGCCGTTTTAGGGGATTGAGTCATTGACTCATCTGTCCATCGGGTCATTGCGGATCCCCGACCGCCAAGTCTTTTCGGGGTCTGCCTGGGGGCCCTCCGGCCCCTTCCAGAATGTTCGAGTTGGCTGAAATTCATGGTTGCTTCCGGCCAAAGAGGTTCCAGAATGCCTAATTCGACCTAGAATGTCCCCATATGGTCGCTTTTTCCCGCAAAAGCCACGCAAGTTCGGCATAAATGCCCGAGGGTTAGCATGACATTTTGCCCGCATTTTGTTTGTTTTCATACACATTCCGGCTTCGAACGTCGAAAAAAGAATCCTTTTTTTCAAGGAGCCCTGCTACGAAACCAATGGTCACGGTACCCGAAAGTCCGTGACCCGGGCTTTGATTAGAGGCGCTGGACCACGGAGCGTATTCAGCCACGGAGTGGCGTTGTCATTTGGCCCATGGCGAGCCAGCCGTGGGAACGTTTGCGGGAACCATAATATTTTAAGCCCCGTAGGGGCGCTGTCAGCATGACCCGACACCGCCCCTACGGGGCTTAAGGAATATCGGGGAGGGCACGCTGTCCCACGGCTGGCTCGCCATGGGCTAAATGACCACACTCGTGTCCAAAATAACTTTTCGGCGTTGCTGTTTTGGACAGGAAAGCAGCCGTGTGGCCTGACGTTAGACGGCTGAAATTCTCTCGACAAGGCCATAAATGGCGAGTTTGAGCTTCTTTGAGGCTCGTTCTTGCAACCTTTCGCACCCCCCGCTGTCTTGGACAGGATCGTTACCGGCAAGAGAGACCTCCTCCAAGGCTTAAAGGGTGAGTGCTCAAAACGCAGGACTTAGCTTGTCCAAAACAGCAAATCCCCCCTGTTTTGGACAGTAGTGAAATGACCACGCCCGCTTTGCGGGCTTTGGAACGCCGCAAACCGTTATTTTAATGCCTATGCCCCCATCGCTCAGAGCGTCCAGGCCCGACGGGAGCTTGCCCCGCGCGGTGTGCTGACCGGTGGATCTTTGAGCGTTGCGGCGGTTGGCTTCGACCTGGGCGGGAGACACTGTAAAGGGCTTGCACCAAGGCATGACGGCACCTGCGAATCCTTTCAGCTAGTATACATAGATGGACTAGTTCTGTCAAGAGGAAACGTGTCGCGGTGGTGCCGCCGCCGGGTGATATTGCGCCGAGTTTGCCTCGCCATCGGGCGGCGTCCAGATAAGACCGGGACACGTTCCGCCACCTCGACATCAAACCGCGATAAGGTGCGGTCCAACAAAGCCCAGTTTTTGACCCCCAAAGGGCGATCTAACGAAGCCCAGGTTTTTGAGCCCCAAAGAGGCGACCTAACAAAGGCCAGGCTGAAGGTCCGCCGATCACGACGGCGGACCGAAGGCCTGGGTCAACGGAACCCCCATCAACCCCCGAGCCCTGAAA
>JARLGN010000376.1 GCA_031292775.1 Acidobacteriota bacterium
CCAGCCCCTCTCCCCCAAACGGGCGCGGGGAGAGGTAATATGAATCTATATCCCTCGCCCCTTTGGGGGAGAGGGTGGACCGCAACCGGCGCCGTCATCAGCCGGGGCGGGACGGGTGAGGGGGTCAAAACCCAAGTGTGGCGGAAGTAGTCAAAGGCGAGGAGACAGGAGTCGGGAGAAAGGCCTTTTCACCCTGTCTTTTATTGGTAATAGGCATGGTATCGTTGATAACAATAATTCATGATTCAGGTTGCGTTTTGCTCCAGTCTCCGTTCGCCGCAAAGGTTAGAGTTCTAGATTCTGACTTCTGACTCCTGACTTCTGTCTCCTAACTTTTAGCTCCTTCGGAAAGAGGTTCCCATGCGCAAAATTTGTCGTGCGCTGATCAGCGTCAGCGATAAGGCCGGAATTCTTGAACTGGCCACCGGACTTGCCTCGCATGATGTCGAGTTGCTCTCTACGGGGGGCACAGCGAAGCTCCTCCGCGAAAAAGGTTTGAAAGTTCGGGATGTCTCGGATTTGACGGGATTTCCCGAGATGCTCGACGGCCGCGTAAAAACCCTTCATCCCAAGGTCCATGGCGGCCTGCTGGCCATCCGCTCGAACCCCCAGCACCAGGCACAAGTGGCCGAACATGGCATCGAATATATTGACATGGTGGTGGTGAATCTCTACCCGTTTGAGAAGACTGCGGCCAAGCCTGGAGTTACGCTGGAAGAACTGATCGAGAACATCGATATTGGCGGTCCCTCGATGCTGCGCTCCGCCGCGAAGAATTTCGAAGATGTCACGGTTCTTGTGGACGCCGCCGATTATCCCGCCATCCTGGAAGAACTCGAGAAAAATAAGGGGAGCATTTCGCGGGAAACGCGCGCCCGGCTGTCACGCAAAGCATTTGCCACCACGGCGGCCTATGACGGCGCAATCTCCACCACTTTGCAGAAATTGGCCGGCGGAGAATTTCCTGACACGCTCCACTTGAACTACCGGAAGGCCATGGATTTGAGGTACGGGGAGAATCCGCACCAGAAGGCCGCGCTCTACCGCAGTTCCGTCACGGCCGGACGGGGCATGGCGGCGGCTCCCCAACTTCAGGGCAAGGAGCTTTCTTACAATAACCTGGTGGATTTGGAGGCTTCCTGGCGGTTGGCGCAGGAATTTGATCAGCCAACAACCGTAATCGTCAAACACACCAACCCGTGTGGAGTGGCCACTGCCGCGACACTGGTGGAAAGCTACCAGCGCGCTCTGGAAGTCGACCCGGTTTCCGCCTTTGGATCGGTAATCGCTTTCAACCGTCCGGTAGATGGACCCACGGCGGAAGAGTTGGCGAAGCTTTTTGTGGAAGCTGTCGTGGCGCCGGGTTTCGAACCGCCGGCGCTCGAACGGCTGGCCGGCAAGAAAAACCTCCGGCTCCTCGATATGTCAGCCACCGCAGGCGACGAATTTGGCTTCCAGATGAAGGTAATTGGTGGGGGATTGCTCATCCAATCGCCCGATTCCCTGCCCGCCCAACCCCAGTTGTGGAAATGCGTCACGGACCGACAGCCTTCGCCGGAAGAGATGGAGGCCATGATCTTTGCCTGGCGAGTCGTGAAACGGGTCAAATCAAACGCCATTGTTTTTGCCCGGTCAGGAGTGTTGGTGGGAGTGGGAGCCGGCCAGATGAGTCGCGTGGACGCCGTCAAACTAGGCATCAGCAAGGCCCGCGATTTAAAGCACGCTCTCGAAGGCACCGTGCTTGCCTCCGACGCCTACTTTCCCTTTCCTGATGGAGTGGTCGAAGCCGTGCGGGCGGGCGTAACCGCCATCGTCCAGCCCGGCGGATCGGTTCGCGACAGTGAGGTTATCGCCACCGCCAACGAACATCACCTGGCAATGGTTTTGACGGGCGTGCGGCACTTTTCGCATTGATTTTCAACGAGCCCCAAAGGGGCGCCCTACCCCAGCCCGCAAAGCGGGCGAAAGATCGTAGCCCATGGCGTAAGCCGTGGGTAGATTGGCGCCCCTCCACCCCCGAGCCCCGGAAGGGGCGAAAGAAATCGCCATTAGAATTAGCTGCCGAGCCGCTGTTGTCGTGGGTTGACGCAGGGGTGGGGATGTAGAATCACCGCAACGATTGCTTCTTTCGCCCCTCCGGGGCTGGGGCAATTATGAGGTGGTCTCTCCACCCATAGCTCACGCTATGGGCTACGATCTTTCGCCCGCTTTGCGGGCTTTCGTAAGGCAGTGCTAGTGTGCCGTCCCAGTAAATCATTTACACGGGCAACAAAGGGCCATTGCCGTTGTAGGGGCACATGGCCTTGTGCCCCTACTTCGAAAATTGGAGATACCCGTCCGTTAATTGTAAGAAACTATATGCACTAAGACTTCGGCGCGTAGTACCCATCACGCGACACAATGTGGTACTTCAGCTTCTTGCCCTTCTGATTGAAAATCGTAAGCGGATTTCCCTGATCGTCTACTACCGCAATCTTCAGCTTGTGGAACTGGCCGTCTTTTGTCGCATTGGTGGGAACGAAGCCCAGGCTGTATTGCATGCGAAGTTGCTGGGCAATCTGCTGATAATCGCTCGGCACCTCCTGCTCGAAGCGGGGGAAATAGGCCTGGCCGCCGGAGTATTCGGCAATCGTCTTAAGTGCATTCTTGGCCTGAAGCGTCGTGATGTTCTCGTCGGTGCGGATGGTGATGAATTCCAGAATACTGATGGGGTAGATGGGCGTGTCGGATGCCTTCGCGATCTTAAGGCACTGGTCATAGGTCAGCTTGCTGAACGTATCAATGCCAGTGACGACGGCCACAATGGCTTTGCGCCCCTTTACCTCTTTCATCCGGTCCTGCACATAAGCCAGCGCATCGTACAGGTTTGATTCACGAAAACCCGGGATGCGAAGCTGGTCGAGAGCCCCCCGTACCTCGGAACGGTCCTGGGTGAAATCGGTGAGGATTTGAGTATGCAGGTCAAACGACACGACGGCCACATAGTCCTTGGGGTGTATTACCTCAAGGAAAGCATAGCTATACCGAAGCGCTACCATCAGGTACGGCCACCAGCGATCGGTGAACTCAACCAGCATACAGATGGTCATGGGTGCTTCGCCGGTTCCAAAGTTCGTTATGGCCTGGGGGACGCCATCGTCATAAAGCTGAAAATTCTTTTTCCCCAGGTTCTGGAGAGGGCTTCCATTGTTATCGAGGACCAATACATCCACGTTGACGAGGTTAGTGGTTGTCGAAAGAGTATAGATATCACTGGGGTTAATCTTCTCGGGCTTCTTCTCCGGGGCCGGGGTAGTCGGCTGGCTTTTCTTGGGGACCATGACCGTTTCCCCCACATCCGGCTGGGGTCCGGTGGTTGGCTGTTGCCCGGAGGTTGATGGCGCCTGGGGCTGGGCAAACCACTTTGGCGGGAAGCTCGCGAACGCCAGGGCTGCGACAACTACCACTACCAAGGCAATTGGCAAATACGGTTTCTTGCTTTTCATGCAGCACTCTCCGCAATTCCCCAAATTGATATTTTGTATGATGCCACTCAGGCCCGTTGGGGTCAACTCAAAGGCGGGAAATGTTTGTCGCCCCGTCCGTTCCCGGATTTCAATCGGGTCAAGGGCGTCTGCTCTTGCCCGTTCGTCGCCCCGAATTTTTCCTGAAAATGGTACTTGAGTACTATTGTCAAAATACCCGGCGGGAAATAAAGTAGGCGCGAAGTTGAAGGACGTGTCCACATGGATCCGTTAGTGCTTGACATAGGGCCGGTTTGGTCAAAATGCTAGCAGGTGCAGAAGTGTATAAAAAAGTATTGACTTGGCGTAACTAAAGGCATAGGCTTTCCGCCAGATTTCCATCTCTGTAGATAGATTTACTGGAGGAAAGCCGTGAAGAATTATTTTTTAGCATTTTTGCTGGCCTTGTTGGTTGTATTAAGCAGTATCTCCGTTCGGCGTAGCGTGGCAGGAATCGGTGGAACACCACCTCCGTTGCCTCCCAATTATCTGGGAATTGGTGGAACGCCTCCCCCCCTGCCGCCAAATTATCTGGGAATCGGTGGAACGCCTCCCCCTCTGCCCCCGAACGCTGCGGGAATTGGTGGAACGCCTCCCCCCCTGCCGCCGAACTGAGTTGCTTCTAGCGCGTTATTAGAAATGCGCGGAAGCAGCAACGAAAGGCGTAGGTTACTTCCGTGCCGTTCAAGGGTGACCAACTTCTTCTCTACGGCGTCCAGTACGCGACGTATGCGCTGGAAGTGTGGGTATGTGTCTCCCTGGCAAGTAGTGGACGGTGGCGTCGCCTAAAGGGTCTCGGGCTCTATGTGGCAAGTCTGATCTTGCTGGACGGCGTAGCTCGTCCGGCCATTAGCAATTTCTTCGGCCGGGAATCCTTACAGTTCTACTATTTTTATTGGATAACGGATGTCGTGTTTGCCCTCGGAGCCTTCCTGGTGATCTGCGGATTCTTCCGCCGAGCCTGTGCCCAGGAAGATAAGATGTGGAAGTTCGTCCGCCTCCTGCTCATCTTTGTTTTTCTAGTGGTTCTTGGTGTCTCAACCCTTTCTCTTACCCGCCATTATACGCATCTCTACGATCATTTTATAATCGAGTTCAGCCAAACCCTCTACTTTACATGCCTGGTTTTGAATACCCTGCTTTACGTGATGCTGCAGCAGCTCGCGATTGATGACGACGAATTAGGGTTGCTGGTTTGCGGGATAGGTGTGCAATTTGCCGGCGAGGCAGCGTGCCTTGCCCTTATGCACTTGACAGCAGACAACGCAATGGCGAGGGTGCTCATCGAATTCCTGGCGCCAGGTTGTACATTGGCGATGTTGTGGATATGGGTCTATGCCATCGGCAAGACACCCCAAACCGTGTCCAGTCGTCAATATCAGCCGGGGAAAAACAAAGGCTTGGTAGAGGCAGTGGCTGACTAGGAAGTCGCAACGAGGTGAACATGTTTATGGCGGCCCTGATTTTGATGGTTTCGACGGGGCTATTTTTCTTCTACATCCAGGCGGTTTGTCAGAAGATACTGCGCCGGCAGTTTTCGCAGGAGTTCTTCCAATCCATTGTGAACGCGAATCGTCTGGAGTTCCCATCGGTTCGGAAAGCAATTGAGGATCTCGGAGCTCCCGTGGAATATCCACGGCTGCTGCTGACGCTCAAATGTGATTATCTGGCGCTGACGTACCTTCTCAAGAATGCTGCCAACGTCAATCAGCGCTATAGCTATGAAGAGCGTCTCTTGATCGTCTACTTCAAGGTGGTTTTCGCTGGGTTGGTCATGTGTCACTGGCTGAAGCTGCGCGAGACGCCGACCGCTTTGAAGTTGACCCTTATCCTCGAGTACTTTGCCAACGTGGTGGGAGAACGCGTGAATACGGTGAGATTCGGAAACCTCACGGCTTCCGACTATCTCCTGAGCCTCTAATTGTTTCCGCCCCGTAGGGGGACAGTGGAATCCCGGTGTTTGCGTATGAGATTCCCCGACGGGGCTTCTTGCCTCTTCCCACCCCATTCACTTTGAGTTGACCCCACCCTTATCCGGGTGTATTTGTGTTGTAGTCGGTCCAAGTGCCCTTCGGGCAAATGAGGGGGTGGGCAATGTTAAAAACCGCCCTTCGAGTTGTTACCCTTGTGTTGTGCGCCGTTATTGGCCTTTGGGCTGTAATTCATGGATTGGCCTTGGCCGTCACGGTCAGCGCTCCCAGCCGCGAGGATGTGCTCCGCTACTTGCTTGAGGTTAGCATCTCTATCGCAGGTGGTGTGTGTGTCCTGTCGGTGGCGGTCGAGCAACTTATTTGTTGGCGAACTCACCGCAAGGACGGCGGTCTGATTTGACAGGTTGCTGAATAACTGGTGACAGTACTATATCCCCAAGGATCTGCGCTGACCCACGTTCCACTTCCGCGCACCCCTTGCGTTCCCGGGCACCGATCAGGATAGCCCCCCCCGGCGCGGCTCAGGTTTCGTCATTCCCTCGGCCCGAATCTAGTGATATATTGATACTACGCACTTTGCTGGAAATTGGTAAGGGGCGTAACTTAAAATAGAGTGGTTGTTAGTCTTGCCGTTCCGATATGTGCTGGGAACGGTGGCGGGAAGATGTTTCCCCTGTCGGCTGAAATCGATGTTTGACGCACTCCAAGACCGGTTGCAGAAAGTTTTTAAGACCCTCCGTATTCAAGGAGTTCTTAACGACGAGGTTGTGGATCAATCCTTGCGCGAGGTTCGCCTGGCGCTTCTTGAGGCCGACGTTAACCTCAATGTCGTAAAGGAGTTGCTCGAACGGGTTCGGGTCAAGGCATTGGGCGAGGAAGTTCGCTCCAGCCTCTCGCCGGCGCAGGAAGTGATCCGCATCGTTCGCGACGAACTGGTTGGCATCCTCGGCCGCGAAGCATCCCTGCTCACCTTTTCCAAGGATTACCCCACCGTCTTCCTGATGGTCGGCCTTCAGGGCTCCGGTAAAACAACTACTTCCGGCAAGTTGGCACTCTGGCTTGCGGGGCGAAAACGCCGCCCCATGCTGGTCTCGACTGACGTCTACCGTCCTGCCGCGCGCGAGCAATTGGCCGTGATTGCCAAGGCCATTCAAGTTCCCGTTTTTGAAGGCGCAGGGATCAACTCCCCCATTGAGTTGGCCATGGCAGCGCGCAAGGATGCCGCCGACCGCGGTCACGACGTGTTGATCGTTGACACCGCCGGCCGCCTGCACATCGACCAGGAATTGATGAACGAAGTTAGTGAACTGCGCACCAAACTGCGGCCCAGCGAGGTCCTGCTGGTCGCCGACGCCATGATCGGCCAGGACGCCGTTCGCAGCGCGCAGGAATTCCACGAGCAGCTTGGTACGACCGGCGTGGTTCTGACCAAGCTCGATGGCGACGCCCGCGGTGGCGCGGCGCTTTCCATCCACTACATCACCGGACAGCCCATCAAGTTCATGGGTATCGGCGAAAAGTACGACCAGTTGGAAGTTTTTTATCCTGAGCGGATCGTTTCCCGCATCTTAGGTATGGGCGACATCCTTTCGCTCATTGAAAAGGCCGAGCAGAAGATCGACAAGCAGAAGGCGATGGATGTCCATCGCAAGCTTCAGACCGATACTTTTTCACTGGAAGACTTCCGCGACCAGCTTAATCAGGTGCGGAAGATGGGGCCCATGGACCAGATGCTGGGCATGCTCCCTAAAGTTGGCATCTTCAAGGACGCCAGCAAGGTCAAGGTGGAAGAGAAAGAGCTGATTCATATCGAGGCTATTGTCGATTCCATGACTCCGCAGGAGCGACGCAATCACGAGATCATCAATGGCAAGCGGCGGAAGCGCATCGCCAAGGGGAGCGGGACTTCTGTCCAGCAGGTAAATCAGGTCTTGAAACAATACTTCCAAATGCGGAAAATGATGAAGTCGATGAGTCAGAGCATGATGGGACGGGGACTCAGCCGGTTGGGATTGCCGGGCGTGCCGGGAATGCGTTAACCCGCTTGTTGATGGGTTGGGTTTGGCCCCCAAAGCGGCCTCTATTTTGGATTTTGTAGCTAGCGGCGGGAGATTTGCTGAAGCAGACACCGCCAGGTTGAAGTTTCGGATTTCTGTGGGAGAAGGGGGAAGATTGCTAAGAATACGCTTGGCTCGAACTGGGGCCAAAAAGAAAAGCAGTTACCGGGTGGTAGTCATTGATCGCGAAAGGGCCCGCGATGGGCGCTTTGTGGAAATTGTCGGCCATTATAATCCACGGCGAACTCCGCCTGAGATTGTCCTGAATCGCGAACGTGTGGATTATTGGCTCGGACAGGGGGCGCAGCCTTCAGAAACGGTACAGAGTTTCTTGAAGAAGCCTCCAGTTTCGGCGCCAGCCACGGTCGTCTAAACAGTTAGGCGGGTCTCTGGGTCGACAGATGCGCGTACGCGGGATGCGTTTATGCGTTCAAGCACGCTGATTCCGACCAACCTTGGCACATCAGTTCAAGTGCGCGGGAGGGCCAGATGAAAGAGCTAATCGAAGCCATCGCCAAAGCGCTAGTGGATAATCCCGAGCAGGTTTCTGTGCGGGCTGTAGAGGGCGAACAGGTAACCGTGCTGGAGTTGCGGGTGCATCCCTCCGACTTGGGGAAGGTGATCGGAAAACAGGGTCGGACGGCTCGTTCCGTCCGCACCATTCTCAATGCCGCCGGCATGAAGCTTAAGAAACGCTTTACGCTGGAGATCCTGGAATAGGGGCCTTTCGTCTCACATGCGGACGGGGGTCGACGTGCGGGACGGAAGGGGCAGTGGCGGAAAACGCAGCCGGACGATTCTTGACCATCGCACGCATTCTCCGTCCCCAAGGGCGCAAAGGAGAGGTTGCGGCGGAGATCCTCACCGATTTCCCGGCCCGTTTCCAGCAGCTCCGATCGGTGTTCCTGGAAGTTTCCGGCCAGGATCCCAAGCCTGTTGAGCTTGAAGACGCGTGGCCCCATAAGGGCCGAATCATCCTGAAGTTCTCAGGAATTGACTCCATTGACAGTGCTTCGAGTCTGCGCGGACTCCAGGTGTTTGTCCCATGGGAGCAACGTGCGCCGCTTCCACCGCACCATTACTACCTGTGCGAACTGCATGGTTGCCGCGTTGTTTGGGAGCGCCGGGGACAGGAAATTGGCACGGTGACCGAGGTCGAATCAACAGGCGGTGTGGATGTTCTCCACGTCAAGCGCCCTGACGGAAAAAGCGAAGTATTAATTCCCTTGGCGCAGGAAATTTGCACGCGGATTGACTTGGCTGCCCAAACGATAGTGATCGACCCACCGGAAGAGTTGCTGGATTTGAACTCCTAAGTACCGGGATACGGAATCAGGAATTTTGGATTAGGAATTAGGAATCCGAGACTATTGGACTCGGGATTCGTGTTAAGGGAACCTCCTTCCCGAGCCCCGTGTCCCGTACCCCGTGTCCCGAGTGTTATGACGTTCGACTTGATCACGATCTTCCCGGACTTCTTCCGCAGCATCCTGGAGCACGGGCTGCTGAAGAGGGCCATGGCTTCGGGCCACGCGACCATCCGGCTGCACGACTTGCGGGATTATACTGACGACCGGCACCGCACCGTGGATGATCGTCCCTTCGGCGGCGGACCGGGCATGGTTTTTAAGCCGGAACCAGTCTTCCGGGCAGTGGAAGCGCTCCGCGGCGAGGAGCCGGAGAAAAGACTTCCGGTAATCCTGCTTACGCCCCAGGGACGCTTGCTGAGCCAGTCCGTGGCGGAAGAGTTGTCACACGCCGAACGCTTGGTTCTGATCTGCGGCCGCTACGAAGGTGTTGACGAGCGTGTGGCGGAAAACCTTGTCACCGATGAGATCTCCATCGGCGACTTTGTCCTGAGTGGTGGTGAACTGCCGGCAGCAGTGCTGATGGAAGCGACCGTTCGCCTTCTGCCGGGCGTGCTGGGCAACGAAGAGTCGAGCGAACAGGATTCCTTTGCTGTCCCGGAGGGGGCGCCGGCGGAAGTCCGGCACGGGCTGCTCGATTGCCCGCACTACACGCGCCCAGCGGAGTTTCGCGATTGGAAAGTGCCGGATGTTCTGCTTTCCGGCGACCACGAGCAGATTCGCCAGTGGCGGCGCCGGCAGGCGCTCGAAAAGACCTGGCGTCGGCGGCCTGACCTTCTCGCCCAGGTTCCCCTGAGCGAGGAAGACCGACGGTGGATTGAATCGCTCAAAAGCACCGAGCACGAACTGGAAGCCAAGATATAATTCCGGCCCTGGCAGGGCTGGACGATCCCTCGGTTAATCCTGTTGGGGTTGGCGGAAGGAAAGCGAGTCGTGATCCGCGATAAGGGACCACGCTCATCAAGCCACCCGCTCTGCGGGTCGATTTTGATTCTTTATTTCGAAGCCGGAGCGGCAAGGCTGGAATCCAGCCCCGTAAAGCGCTCTCGAAAAGTCTGGGAGAATGGAATTATGAATGCGCTCGAAAAAGTCGAACAATCACAATTGAAGAAGGACGTCACGACGTTTCGCTCCGGCGATACCGTAAAGGTACACGTCAAGATCAAGGAAGGCGAGAAGGAAAGAATCCAAATCTTCGAAGGCACGGTGATCGCCCTTCGTCGCGCCTGCAACCACTCCATGTTTACGGTCCGCAAGATGTCCTTTGGGATCGGGGTGGAGAGAATCTTCCCCTTGCACTCGCCCGTGGTCGACAAGATTGAGGTTGTGCGTTCCGGCCGCGTGCGCCGCGCCAAGCTCTATTACCTTCGCAAGTTGCGTGGCAAGGCCGCCCGTCTGCGCACCATACAGACCGAGCAGGAAAAGCCGTCGCCCGCACGGGCGTAAAGAACCGGCAGTGGCGCGAACTGTAACAGGGGTTCGCGCCACGCTGGCTGACGCGGACTTACTTGGCATGGTGGGGTTGGTTGGGGAGCAGGCTGCCTACGTTCCGCACCAGACAATCTCCACAGCGTAGAGCCGAAATGCCCGATCCGCGGTCAAGATGGCCATCCCTTCAGCCAGCGCCTGAGCAATCAGGAGGCGATCAAAGGGATCATTATGGTGGAACGGAAGTTCCGAGACGGCGAGCGCATGATTGTGTGTAATCGGCAGCGGCCTGATCCCTTGGGCCGCCATCCGCTTGGGAACATAGCTGACCGCAGGCTCCGGTAACCGTAATTTACCGAGGGCTGATTTGATACCGATTTCCCAGGAACTTGCGGAGGACAAATAGATTTCCTGCCTCCCTCCGGCAAGCAATTCTCTTCCCTCGCGGCGGATTCGCTCGGAAGCCGTAAGACTCCATAACCACACTGACGTGTCTAATAGATATTTCACGAGCGGCTAGGTCGGCCCCCGTTCTTCGTCTTTGTCCGCTTCCGTGGGCGCTTCCCTTCAAATGCGGCGATTATTTCCGGGGGTAATGGAGCATCAAAATCCTCTGGCACATCATAAATTCCACGGTCCAAATCCAGAGGACGCGGTCCCTTTTCCCGCTCAACAGAGACTAACCGGGCAATGGGCACTCCGGCGCGTGCAATAACAATCTCTTCCCCGTCCATCGTTCGGCGCAGCAGTTTGGAGAGATGCGTTTTGGCTTGATGGATGTTTACTTCCATAGTGTTTATGATGGACTAAGTCCTGAACTAAGTCAATCAACGCGGAATACTCCCACCAGCCCTTTAATCCCGATTCCAAAACCTAAAATGAGGGGTACGGGTCAAGGGTAGAAGATTCCCAAGACCCAAACCCCGAATCCCTTCCGGCTTCTGTCTGCCTCCTTTCTCCGTGACCTCTGTGTCTCTGTGGTGAAAGTCTTCTGCCCGCATCCGCAATTTTTCTCTTGACACCACTTTCCCCTATATATAGGATTGCAATCTATAGGAGACAACGTGATTGGAATCGACATCAATATCAAACGCGGAAGCGGCGAGCTGGCCATCCTGGCGCTCCTCGACCGGGAGCCGCTGCATGGGTACGAAATCTCCAAGCGCATCGAGCAGGTGACGGGCGGCGTCCTTCAGTTCAACCTGGCCTCCCTCTACCCGTTGCTCTATCGAATGGAAAAACGCGGGTGGGTCAACGGGCAATGGGAGGAAGCCAAAAGCGGCCGCAAGCGGCGCTACTACCATTTAACGCCCAAGGGCAAGAAGCAATTGGCGCCGCTGCGCGAGGAATGGGGCCGGTTTTTCCAGGCACTCCATCGCATCGCCGGAGTCGCCCATGCCGGATAACCGTAGCGCGGCCCCCCGCTTTTGGGGTCCGCGGTTCTTCCCTTGCAAGACTTCAGGATGGCCGCCGGCCGGCAGGTTCGGGAGCGTGAATCATAGGAAAAACCGCAGACCTCAGAATCGGAGGTCTGCATTGCAATACCGTAAATTCTTGCTATCTTGACAAGCATTTGGTGGGCAGAGCGTTGCGACATCTCCCGCCGGGTTAAGACAAGTCATCGTTTTAGCCTGCGCGAAGCGCCTTGGAGTGCGGCGGCTTGACGCCGCCTTGGAAGGGGGATCGATTTTAGTTGGATCGGGATTCAATCTTGATGGGTACAGACAG
>JARLGN010000377.1 GCA_031292775.1 Acidobacteriota bacterium
CGGTTGGTGGTTGTGTGGAAGCGGCTGAGGTCCTACCAAATCCTCCCACCGGAGGATTGCCATCCCCTGGCACGGGAGCTCTTTGACACGAATATTGAAATCATGCTGAGAATCCTGCGCGAGACTGATCTTTGGCCATTATTGCACGATTCGCATAGCGACGCCGATGACCTGCCCTAGCACTTCGCCGTCATCGGGAATGCGGATGGTTTGTGGTCCGGCAGGAGACAACGGGTGGGGCAGCAGGATCACTTCCTTACCCCGCTGATAACACCAGCAACATTCGTAGCTGTAACGCAGCTCCAGAAAATAGATAGGGCGGTCGTATTCGGTCAGCCATCCGGAGTTCACAATCTTGCGCCGGGTGTCGTCAACCTGCACCACGGACCCGGGGCGTAAGAGCGGAACCATCATCTGATCTTCCAGGCCGATAAAACCATAGCGAAATTTCTTCAGGTCAAGCTGGCTCAGCAATCCCGCGGGAATCTCTCCCCAGGTTTCAACCAGGCGCGAAAGGAATGCCGTCTTCTCCGGCCGGAACCCGGGATCAAACCGGACCGGGAAGCGAATGGGCCGTGCCGGGTCGCCAACCTCGACGGTAAAGAGATGAGTGGAACCCTGCAGAGTGGCGTGGCGGTGCTGTTCCATCTTACCCAGATTGATCCCATACAATGCCATTGCCTCTTCGATGCTCATCCCGTAGATCACGGTGAGGCTGTAAAATTTGTAAATGCTGGGAAGTGAGCCGTCATTTTCAATCTGGTTGAGGCGGGCTGTGGAAACCACGTATTCAGAGCTTCGCTCCGTGTCGGCGATTTCCAGGCTGGCTTCCTCCACCTGGCGCAAAGTCAGGCCCAATCGCTCACGGATTTGCTTCAGCCGGAAGCCAGCTTGCTCGCTGAGCGCGACGTTCGTAGGCGTGGGTATCGCGGGAAGAGATTGGGACATATCCTGATTTAGTACTCCGAAAACAAGGACTTCCCGCGCTCCGGCCCCAAAGTGCCGCGTGTTCGGAGCAGGGAAATAGTTCAGTATCCCCGGGTACGGATTGTACTACCCTTCTATTCTACTATAGTGGGGGTAATCGCCAACGAAATGAATCCCGAACCTTGGGACTTATGGTCATCCACTTGACTTGACAGCTTGTGGCGACCTGCCGATAATCTCAAGGTCGTGGCCTGCGTATTAACCGCATCCCCTCCGCCGATCAGTTGCGGTATTGTGCCCTTGGCGCCGACGCACGCGGAATCTTAAGGACGTCGCCGCCACAGCCAGCATGCGCGGCCATAATTCCTGGTAAGTGAGGCCTCAGCCCATGTGCCTACAAAGAACCGGATGCCCGCTGGTACTCGCCATTCTGCTTCTCTGCCCTTTCGTGATGGGCGCCGATGAAGCAGTAAAGTTCCAAAGACATACCGACTCCGTCGACGTACTGATCGGCGGGAAGGTCTTTACCACTTATTACTTTGGCCCGAATTCGCCCAAGCCCTATCTGCACCCCTTGCACTCCGCACAAGGGACGGTGGTGACACGCGGATTCCCCATGCGCACTGACATCCCCGGGGAACGCCATGATCACCCGCATCATCGCGCTTTGTTCTTCGCTCATGGCAATATCAACGGAGTCGACTTCTGGGGAGAAGGCCAACCGACCAAGGCATCGCAGACGGTTAATGGCATACATTATCCGAGCGAGGAATTACCCAAAGGGCGAACGGCCTTCCGCAAGCTCGATGAGGTCAAGAGCAACGGCAAAAGCGGAACCTTGAGGGCGGAGTTCGAACTGGTGGGACCCGACGGGAAAGCCATCGGCAGTGAAATCCAGGATTATACTTTCAGCGGCAGCGACTCCACCCGCATCATCGACTGCAGCTTCACGCTGAAGGCCAATAAAGGCGTGCCGCTTAAAATGGGTGACACCAAGGAAGGCACCTTTGCCATCCGCGTCGTCAACGGCCTCACCAAACCCGACTTGAAGATGACCAACTCGGAGGGCAAGGTGGGAGTGGATGAAATTTGGGGCAAGCGCGCCAACTGGGTGGATTACTCGGGCGTTGTGGATGGTGAACCCCTCGGCATCGCGATCTTCGATAATCCCGCCAACATCAAGCATCCTACTTACTGGCACGCGCGCGATTACGGGCTGTTCGCGGTCAATCCTTTTGGCGAACATGACTTTTACCACGACCCCAATCGTGACGGCGGCGTTACGATCGCCCAAGGCGAAGCGCTTACCTTCACCTACCGCGTGGTGATCCACCATGGCGACGCGGCCGAGGCCCAGGTTGCCGCCGCATATCAGAATTATACGGGAGGCAAATAAGCACCGTTGCGCGGTCACCACCCGGCGCGACAATGCTCCCTTGCAGCGAGGTACCCATGGATCGACTTATCAAAGCGCGAAAGAATGGGAAGTTTCAACAGATCGTGGCGCCCGGCACGATGCGGTTCCTCGACTTCGCCACCTTGCAACTGGAAAAGGGTGAACGCCACTCCCTGCAGACTGGCGATCGCGAATACGTTCTCGATATCTTTTCTGGCCTCGTAACCCTGACAATCAGCACCGTGGGGCGCAGCAAGGAGATCTACAGCAAGGCCGGGAAACGCGAGGATGTGTTCTCCGGAGCGCCGGTCATGAGCTTCATCCCGCCCAATTCGCAATTGGAAATCAAAGCAGATTCAGCAGCGGCCTTGGGAATCTTTTCCTCTCCCTC
>JARLGN010000378.1 GCA_031292775.1 Acidobacteriota bacterium
CTCGCAACTTCGCTGAACGCAGGTTCAATAACTGATTCTGACAACATGCTCTCCTTTCGCAAGGTGCACGAGGGAGATGAATCCCCCGGCAAGGGTCGGTGTGGTGTGGGCTTGATCTACCATCACATCGACCGGTTGCTTTTTGGGAAAGAGCCTCACCTCGGTTTCACTCGCGCACACCAGGTGGACTTCATCATAGGATGGGCTTTCCTCTAGCACTACTTCCGCCGCCGGGTTGGCGGTTAGGAGCGTTTGTTGGCCGCGGCGCAACGAGCGAACTTGCGCGGAAAGAATCTGCTCCACGCCATCTTTCTCGATAACCACCAGGCTGGCACCATCGGTGGAGATTTTTCCTGCCGTCAATGGTCCAACGCTGCGGCGGAATAAAGCGACGGTTGAACCGTTCGCGCCATGGGTCCGGAAGCCTTCGCCGGAACCAGTCTCAACAGATGTGAGCGGCGCTGCTTGTTCCGAGCCTTTTTGGAAATGCATGGCGACGAGAAAGCTTGCTTCCTTCGCCCTTGATGAATCCAATAGGAAGGTTTTACGCGGTTCCACGGGAATTCGGTCGAGATCGATGTAGGCACTGATGGCAACGGGCTGCGCTTGCAGTTTCCAGTGGGGGTTCGGGCCCGCGGCAGTGATTGCGGCTAATGCTCCCTTGCCTTGGATCAGCGCCTCGGCAGCATCGGCCCGAGCCTGTGCCCCGGCGGGAACATGCAGGAACCACGAATATTCATGCGGTGAATCAGCCGCAACATGGTCGCGGACAATCAGGACGTCTGGCTTTACAAAAAGGTATTCACGCGTCAGGCGGTTGATGGGATTTCCGTCTCCATAAGCAGGGGCGAGGTTGGCGGCGAGATAATCGATGGCAGAAGAAAACACGTGCCGCTCAATTTTCGCGTAATTCTGAAACGCCGCCCAGTATCGGCCGTCGTAGTCCTGCTGGCTGAAGGGATCGCCATCTACCACCACGGTGTTGTGCCCCGGTCCTTGGGTAAAGTAATCCTCATAGTGGGGATCTTTGTAGTAATTCGCGTATCCCGCCTCGGCAATCAGTTGCTCGCCAAAAGCCGCGACCTGAAAACTTCCCTGGTCATGATGCTCGTGATTGAACCAGGGGCCAGCGCGCAGCGAAATCACCGTATCCTGGGGAAGCCAGCCACTACGCATAACGGCGCTGCCGCGCGCCGGAAAGATTCGCGAGAGCGGCGGTTCCGGCTCGACCCCTGAAGGATGTGTGCAGCAGACAAGGTCCAGAAGCCCCGAGCCCTGTTCCTTCGTTTGCCCGAGCTGATGCAGTTCAAAGACTCCCTGAAGGCGTTGATTTGTTGCGGTCTCATAGAAGGCCTGCAGCGCCCTGTCGCCACCGAATTCCGCCCCCCAGGCGAAACCCGAGAGAGCCTGGAGTTCTGTGCCGGTGTCGCCTGTGTCAAGCACGAAGCCGGGACGAACCTGGACGTCGCGAAGCCACCGGTACCCGTTCATCATCCTGTCGAAGCCGCGGGGACGAATGCCCATGGCCTGCAGCGCCGCCATTCCCCACGACATGCCTTCCATGGCGAAATGTTCATAGCCCGCCGGTTCCGCCTCGCTGCCATCGCCGGGGAACAGGCCTTCGTCCATTCGCCCATAGGCCACGATGAGCTTTGCCAATGCCGGTCCAAACTTCGTGGCCCAATCAGGGACGTCGCCGTACAGCGCCACGCAGGCCTCAATGGCCCCGCCCACGGATTGGGATTCGTGATTGCTTGCGGCGACGGGCAGCCGATTGTAGGTGAAGTAGTCATCGACGGTGGGGCGAATCGAATTCTTCCAGAGCGCCTCGGCAACTTGCGATCTATCTTCCTGCGAAAGCCGGTCCGAGACCAGGTCATAACCCAACGCCACTCGCTGCGTGAACACTCCCACTTCGTAATAGGTGTGGAGCCCGTTGGCGATGAACCACGGTGGTGTCCAGGTGGTCCATGCGGCCACGGTGAGTAATGCCCTCCGGGCGGCCTCCAACGACTGGGGGTCGCCGCTGAGTTGGTAATCGAGCCCGTTGAAGGCGATGGCATTGCTGTAACTATCCATCAACGCAAAGTATTCAACCAGGCCTGGATGAGGAGAAGCGACGGGAAGCAGCGCGATGTTCTGACCCGCCTGAGGATTGTAAGCGAGGGCATTGCGCAACCCGGTGGCGCGCTTATGCACGTCCGCTAATAGTGCTTTCGAATAGGGCTGTGATTTTAATTGCTCCAGGCGATCCGAGGTGAGTAGAACGCGGGGATGGGCGGGAACTTTGCCCAACGTCAGGAAGTCGAATTCCGACATGGAGTGCCCGCTGGTGATTTGTGCTTTATAAAGGCCGGGCTTGTCGGGGGCGACGATTTGCGTGTCCTGACCTTTGCCCGCCTTGTTTGGTACCAGCCCGCCTTGGTTATCGTAAACGCGTACTTGTGCTTCGGTTCCACGCGCAAGTTCGACCTTCAACGTCGAACCGGCGTTCACCACTTCTTCCGCCACGGCAGTACCATCAGCGGCTGAGCGGTCAATCGGCGGAACACTTATGGCAATTGCCGCCGGCCTCTCGGCTTGAATTTCCAGGGACCGAAGAGTCAAGAGACTGTGGGATGCCAGGGGAGGCGCGGCAACTTCGGCCTCCACAACGATGACCTCAACGTCTACACCCGCCGGAGGAATTTCCAGTTGGCGGCCATCCACTTGAATGTCGTGGACTCCGGGTTCAAATGACAGCGAACGGGTATAACGCCGCCCATTCAACGCGCCCAACGTGAGGTGCAGTCCGATGATTCTTCCGCCCGATTCAAAGGTATAGCCGATTCGGAATGACGAAGACGGGGCGAAATGAAACTTGATGGGCCGAGCCATGCCGACGCGCAGAAGCCGTTCGCCGTAGGACGTCCGATTGCGGACCAGCGCCGATGCGCCGCCCACCTGCGCGGTATAAATCGTGGGGTCATAGCCCACGTCCTGGGACAACGGGAAGCTCATCCACCCCGGGATCCCGTGGTTAAAGTCTTCGCGAAAGGTCCAGTGCGTGAACTCGGGAATGCGCGGAGGAACACTCTGGGATGAGGGCTGGGGAAGCGCGTCCCCGCACATAACGGTGCATAGCACGATGATAGCGACGGCAATTTTCCTGGATCGATTCATGACTGCGCTTCCTTGGCGCGAAACTGCAAAAGGGAAGCCGCCCGTTGTTGAATTTTCTCAATTGCCGCGATGATGTCGTTAACATCCTGGTGGGTGCCGAGAAACATCGAGTGCTCCAGCCAAATGCCGTCCTTGCAGACTCGCTCGCTTTCAGGGAGAAACAACGATTTGTAATCCTGCGGCGAGTTCCAATTCCCGCATCCGCACGGAGGCAGGGAGTGAAAGACTGGATTGCGGTACAGTGGATGAGGGTACGTCGCCTGCGCCGGAATTCCTTCGGCTTTCAAGGCGCGCAGGAACACGTCGCGCTCCACACCGGCAAATGCGGTGGGGTCGTATCGCAAAGTAAGGAGGTAGTTGGGATGGAGGGTCACGCGCGGGTCGTATTCCGGGAACGTCAGACCGTGGATGGTCCGCAGGCGTTCGCGAAAATATTGTACGTTCTCGCCGCGCACGCGATTCTGCTCTGGAATCCTTTTCAATTGTGCGCAGAGTACGCCCGCCTGGAACCCCGTCAGACGCTGGTTGGTGCCGAGCGTAAAGTGTTCAAACCAGCCCCCACTGTGGCGCCGGCCGATGTTGAAGTAACCCCAAACCTTTTCCGCCAGCGATTCCGAATTGGTAACGACCGCGCCTCCCTCGCCGGCTGTCGCCAGCTTGAATGCCTGGAAGCTGAACGTGGCTGCGTCACCAAAAGTGCCTACGGGGATTCCCCGCCATTCCGCTCCGTGCGCGTGGGCCGCGTCCTCAATGAATGCCAACCCATGCCGCTTGGCGATGGCGCACAGGGCATCGACGTCCGCCGGATGTCCTCCGAAGTGGACCGCGAGGATGGCTCGCGTGCGCGGAGAAATGGCATGCTCCACGGCTTCTGGCGAAAGGTTCAGGGTGCTCGGATCGATATCGGCGAAGACCGGTACCCCGTGCCGGGTCAACACGGCCATGGCTGTCGAGATGAAGGTGATGGGGGGAACGATGACCTCGTCCCCACACTGAATTCCAATCGCGCTCAGCGCGGCTTCGATCGCCACCGTACCATTGGAACAAGAAATGGCATGTTGGACTTTATGGAGGCTGGCGAAGGCTGACTCAAACTCCTTGACCTTTTCATTGTAGCCACCCCAGGAGCGGCTGCGCAGAACTTCCAGCAGCGCGGCCTCCTCTTCTGCTCCGTATGCCGGCCAGGGGGTAAA
>JARLGN010000379.1 GCA_031292775.1 Acidobacteriota bacterium
ACGCCGCCTTGGAAGGGGGATCGATTTTAGTTGGATCGGGATTCAATCTTGATGGGTACAGACAGCGAGAAAGGCGGCGTCGAGCCGCCGCACTCCAAGGCGCTTCGCGCGCCCAGCTTGCATGAGGTGCCTATTCCCTCCCAGCCTGTCTCCATGACTTTGAGGGGCTGTTTAGTTGCGGCTCTGCCGCTCTGCGCTACAAGTGCTTATTCATCGCATCACCGGAGTATTGCATGAAGGCTGAGCAGGAATTGATCAAGAAACGCTTGGGCAAGCTGGGCCTTGGACCTCGCCGGGAAGAAGAGATCATTCGCGAACTTAGCGAGCATCTGGCCGACCACGCCGCCGCGCTCGAAACACGCGGATTGTCGAGAGATTCGGCCGCCCGTGAAGCACTCGAATCCGTATCCAACTGGCCCAAATTCCGCGAGGAAATCTGCCGCGCAGAAACTGAGGAGGTAACAATGAACTATCAGGTGACCTATCGTACGAGGGTTTTATGGCTGCCCGGGTTAGTTGCCCTCACTCTGAGCAGTATTCTGCTGGCCGTCTTTCAATTTTTCGGCCTTGCTCCGCGTTTTTACTGGGTGAGTGAAACTGGTTATATATTCTTCACATTTTACCTTCCCTGGCTCATCGCGCTGCCCTTGATTGGCGCCGTCGCGGCCTACTGGTCGCAGCGCGCCGGAGGCAAAGCGATTCACCGGCTGCTGGCGGCCCTGGCCCCACCCATCGGTATGCTGGGTTTCTTCTTGATCGGGCCGTTTATCGCGCTGTTCCTCTATATCCTAATGGCATTGTTCGGGAAGGGAGCCGCACACACACGCGCCCTTCACGCCCTTCACACCAATCATCCCCCCCTGATCGGGGTCATTGCCATTCTGGTAAGCTGGGTGCTGCTTCCCGCGGTAGGGCTCCTGATCGGAGCTGTACCGTTCCTGGGGAAGCACCCGGCACAATCCTGAGTACAGTGGCACAGGCACTCTTGCCTGTGTGGAGTCATGGGCGTTGCCCATCTGACACAGGCAGGAGTGCCTGTGCCACCGACCGCTGATGATGCCCTCATGCGAGGCTTATAATTTCCGGTTCCGCAATCCGCCCAGAGGGAAATGATAAGATTACGCGCGTCTTTCAATTTGCTCAGGAGGTTTACGATGAAGTCTCTCCCGCGTGTGCTCGCTGGCCTGGCAGTCATGGTCCTGGTCATGGGGTTGTCGCCGGTTTCCTCTCAGACCACCAAACCCCAGCCGTTGACGCTGGCGCTCCAATGTACGGGAGGAGACTGCCCCCTGCTGAAAGGTGTGCCGCAAACGGCGGGGATGCGCAGCGGCTATGTGCGGCTGAAGCCGGGTGAAACCGTGGGCTGGCACACGACGGGAAAGAATGAAGAGTCTCTGGTGATTTTAAGCGGACGCGGTGAAGCGCGGCTTGAGGGACAAAGTGCGCGCCCCTTTTCCGCCCCCGCCCTGATTTACATTCCGCCGGCTATGAAGCACAACGTCGCCAACACCGGCAAGGAGATTCTGGAATACGTGTACGTGGTCGCCCCCGCCCAAAGTTCGCAATAAGGCCTCCTGTTTGGATTCATAGGCGCTCTATTAAACGTCGTTTCCAAGAATGTGCCAGCCCGCGTAGCGGGCGGAAGATCGTAGCCCATAGCGTGAGCTATGGGGAAATGGCTCCCCCTCCGCGCCCGAGCCCCGTGTGGGGCGGAAGAAATCACGATTAGAATTAGCGGCGTAGGCATTTTTGCACCGGGTGACGAACATGGGTGGGGATGTAAAATCGCCGCACCGATTGCGTCTTTCGCCCCTCTGGGGCTGGGGGGAATTGTGTGGCGACCTCCATACCCATAGCTTACGCTATGGGCTACGATCTTTCGCCCGCTTTGCGGGCTGGCTGCCAAGGGCGCTTATCCTGGCGCCTATGCCGTTTGGAGAGACAGTTTACGCAGTCGGCGAATCTTGGGAGAAGTCCAGTTCGCTTTCGGATACTTCCCTTTGCGAGTCAACGAAAATCTGAACACCACCAAATCACGATACCGCTTCACAAAACTGCTTGACGGCAACAAGCCATTTGCTTATTATCAATACACGATATGGCTAAACTCCTTATTCAATGTTGTTGTCGCCCCGTACCCTGTACGGGTTGTTGCCGGGCAATCTGTAGCTAGCCGGCCAGCGAACATTGAGAAGGAACTTTCCGAAATTTCCCCTTTAGGGTTTATCCTGTTTCTCCTCACATTTCGTAGGCCGGCCTGAGCAGGTTACGCAATTGCTGGACGCACCTTTCCGCACACGTCCCGCTTTAATGGACTTGTCGTCTCGAGAATGAGCGGCAAATAACCTGGGCTTACAAAGACCCAATAACCAAGGGTCGCGCCGGTCTAATGGCTGCCCCATCTATTGAGGAGATGGCGATGAGACAACAACATTTCTCGGTACGTATTCCGTTCGTAGCTTCTGCCCCGAGGGGACCCGAGTCCGGAACTTGGCGGCGTCCCGTGGGGCGCATCATCACTTGCCTGCCGGCTCTTTTGCTGGGGATATCTCTGGCCGCGCCGTTCGTGCAGGCTCAAGGGGAGGCGTCCCTATCAGGCCTTGTAACCGATGCCACAGGCAGCGCGATTCCTCACGCCACCATCAAGATTGTCAACACGGAAAAGGGTTCGGTTCGCGCCATCTTCACTGACGTTGCCGGCAGATTTGAAGCGCCTCTGCTTGCGGTGGGGACCTACGAGATTTCCGCTGAGAAGTCTGGCTTTATTACCGCGGCGCGGAAGGTGTCTCTTGTCCTGGGACAACGCGCCAATGTTGATTTGACGCTCTCCGTCGCCGGCATTCGCCAGGTGGTTCAAGTGGAAGCGGCGGCACTGGCGCTGGATGTGACCACCGCCGATGTGTCGGGACTTGTCAACGAGCGGCAGGTGAAGGACTTGCCATTGAATGGCCGGAGCTACGACCAACTCCTCACGCTGAATCCCGGCATCGTCAACTATACGTCGCAGCGGTCCGGTGGTATCGGCACTTCCAACTCTGTCGTCGGCAATATGTTTGCGGTTTCAGGCCACCGTCCGCAAGAGAATCTCTACCTTCTGAACGGCGTTGAGTTCACCGGCGCGTCGGAGGTCAACAACACCCCCGGGGGCACCAGCGGTCAGCTTCTGGGCGTGGATGCCGTGCAGGAATTCGCCGTCGTAAAGGACACTTATGGCGCCGAATACGGAAAGCGTTCCGGCGCCCAAATCAACATCGTAACCGCCTCGGGGACGAACCGAGTGCACGGCAACGGATACGAGTTTCTGCGCAACAGCGCTCTGGATGCACGGAATTTCTTCGACCAGGGTTCAATTCCCAACTTCCAACGCAACGTATTCGGTGGATCGCTGGGCGGCCCGATCAAGAAGGATAAAACATTCTGGTTCGCGAATTACGAAGGTTACCGGCAGGTTCTTGGCCTGAGCGATGTGACCCTTGTGCCTGACTCGACCTCACGCGCGGCGGCCGTGGCCAGCATTCAACCGCTACTCGGCTTGTGGCCTGTGGCCAACGGGCCGGAACTGTTCACCTCAACAGGGGCGAATAGTGGAATCGCCAAAACGTTCAGCAATCCTCTTCAACATATCCGCGAGGATTTTGGGACGGTGCGCCTGGACCAGACTTTTTCCGATAAAGACTCCTTTGCGGGCGTCTATACCGTGGACGACAGCGGATCCAATTCACCCACGACCAATCCGTTCAGCCTCACCAACGTTTACTTGCGGGAGCAAGTGGCGAGCGTGAGTGAAACCCACGTTTTTTCCTCCAACTTCCTCAACAAGGCAACATTCGGGTTCTCCCGCGGGGGCTTCTACTTTGACAGCGGAGTTACCGGGTCTGCATCCTCCGTGCCGGGTGGTTGGATCCATGCGGGGCAACCCGTAGGCGCCGTCGTCATTGGCGGTGGCACCACACTCAACGGCGCATCACAGCTCACCAACGGCGGAACCAATGCGGGAAGCAATTTATCGTCGGTGCGGAATCTGTTCACGGTGACCGATCAGGTCAGCATTACCCACGGCATTCACTTCATCAAGGTGGGCGCATGGTTTGAGCGGCTGCAATCCAACAGTAATTTGCTGAATGATCAGTACGGACAGGCGTCGTTCTCCAATCTGGCGGGTTTCCTGGCAGGCACGGTGAGCACGTGGACCTACGCTCCGTCCTTCACCCCGCTGTCCTGGCGTTCACTGGAAGGCGCATATTTTGCCGAGGACGCCATCAAGCTGCGACCGAGCCTGGAACTGCGCCTGGGTTTCCGGGGCGAGTTTACCAACGGCTGGAACGAAGCTCATGGACGCGCCGCGAATTATGTATTTGGATCGAATGGAGTGGTGTTGACCCAACCGGCAGTCGGCAACTCGGTGTTTTCCCAGAACAACGCCAAGTTCCTTCCTGCGCCCCGGGTAAGTCTTGCGTGGTCCCCCTTTGCCTCCAAGAAGACCGTAATTCACGCCGGCGGCGGTCTCTATTACGCGCTGATTGACGCGCTGGATTACCGCCTCGACCAGGCGGGCCCCTTCAATACTGTCTATGCCGCCAAGAGCATCGCGTTTTCAACTATCAATCCGACCGCGACGTATGCGACGGGAAAAGTTATTCCGAGCGGCGTGCAGCCAAATCTTCAGACTCCGGCGGTTGAATCGTACACCTTCAGCATTGAGCAGCACCTTTCCGCCAACACCACGTTCAGCATCGGATACATTGGCTCCCACGGCTACCACGAGATTCTCTCGATTGACGCCAACGTGCCCGTTCCAACGATTTGCCCCGCGTCGCCGTGCCCCGCCAGCTACCCCGCGGGGACCTGGTACAACTCGTCCACCGCTCCCCTGGCCAACAGCGCCGTTACGAATACGACCCACTGGTTCTCGGAAGGAGTCAGCTCCTATAACGGGTTGGAATTGGATGTGAACCACCACTTCAGTCACGGGCTGCAATTCCGTGGGGTTTATACCTATTCGAAGGTCCTCGACAATGGTGACAGCATGAACACCAGCGTCGCGACCAATTCTGCGGCGTTTGCTTCCAATCCTCTGGCGCCCAGTTGGGACTACGGCCGTGGGTCCTTTGACATCCGCCATTCCGCGGTTATCAATGCCACCTACGATCTTCCGTTTGGACGCGGAAAGGCGTTTCAGGGGGAACACTGGGTAAACCGGGTGGCGGGGAACTGGCAACTCAGCGGAATTGAGACTCTCCAATCCGGATTGCCCTTTACGCCGCAGATGTCCTATAACTCAGCCAACGACGGCGACAGTCGAAATCCGATTCGGCCGTCCTGGAATCCCAATTTTGCGGGACAGATAATCCAAGGCGGGGCCAATCAGTACTTCAATCCCGCCGCCTTCATTCAACCCCTTGCCGGCACCTACGGTAACGTCGGCCGGAACATACTACAGGGAGTGGGATTGGCGACGACGGACTTTTCCCTGGCCAAAAAGTTCTATCTCTCGGAGCGGGTCGGACTGCAGTTTCGCGCCGAGGTCTTCAACATGTTCAATCGCGTAAACCTCAATACGCCGAATCCGGTCGTCTACACGGCGGCAACCGGGGGGCCATCGCCGACCGCCGGCGTGGTCACTTCCACAGCAACGAGCTCCCGCCAGATCCAGCTCGGGCTGAAGTTGCTGTTCTAACCTCAAGGCTGTTCAGTTGAGCTGACCGGCCCCAACTCGACGCCACCACCCCCGGCCCACAAGGGGGCGAGGAAAGTATATTCTAATTACCTCTCCCCTCGCCCCTGTGGGGGAGAGGGGCCGGGGGTGATGGGGTCACCCTGTAAACCAATTACCCCCAACTGCCCTGAAATCCATTAAGGGAACAGTAGCGCCGGGCG